>NZ_BRCY01000003.1:0-189081 GCF_023708045.1 Halomonas sp. NCCP-2165 | reverse complement strand
ACGACCATAGCGAGTGGGAACCACCTGATCCCATGCCGAACTCAGCAGTGAAACCGCTCAGCGCCGATGGTAGTGTGGGGTCTCCCCATGCGAGAGTAGGTCATCGTCAGGCACTTCTTCAGAAACCCCAGCCGTTGGCTGGGGTTTCGTCGTTTAGGGGCCTCCCCATGGAGAGTCCCGGAGTGCCGGCCAGATCATCGTCAGGCACTTATACCAAAAAACCCCGGGCACTCAGTGTTCGGGGTTTTTTATTGGGCATGGGGAGACCCGCTCTTTACCTCGTGGGGCCGCTTCGCGGGCCGGCCCCTCGCCGGCTCGGGGCGTTCGACCGCCCTCGTGGCGCTGCCACGAAGGGCCGGGCGGTCTCACCCCCATGCGAGAGTCCCGGAGCCCGGCGCGGTCATCGTCAGGCACTTCTTCAGAGAAGCCCCGATCATCATCAGATGGTCGGGGTTTTTCGTATTGGGATCTTATCAACTAAAAAAGCTCCGGCTCGTAGGAGGCCGGAGCTTTTTGGTTAATGACGGGCCGGAGCAACCGGCCCATATCTCCTTAGCAGAGGCTCTCCAGGGCCTCGATCAGATGGTTCATCTCGTCTTCGGTGCCGATGGAGATGCGCAGGAAATCGCGCAGGGCCTCGGTATTGAAGTGGCGTACCAGGATCCCTCGCTCGCGCAGGCCGACGAAGAGCTGGGCGGCATCCTGCCCCGGATGGCGGGTGAGCAGGAAGTTGGTCTGGGAGGGCAGTACCTCGAAGCCCAGCCGTTCCAGTCGTTGACGGGTGCGCTCGCGGGTGGTGACCACCTTCTCGCGACAGGCCTCGAAGTGCTCCTTGTCCTGCAGGGCGGCGATGCCCACGGCACTGGCGAGCATATCGATGGGGTAGGAATTGAAGGAGTTCTTGACCCGCTCCAGCCCCTCGATCAGCTCCCGGGAGCCGATGGCATAGCCCAGGCGCAGCCCGGCCAGGCTGCGGGACTTGGAGAAGGTGCCGGTCACCAGCAGGTTGGGGTAGCGATCCACCAGGGGCACGGCACTCTCGCCGCCGAAATCCACATAGGCTTCATCCACCAGCACGACGCAGTCGGTGACGCGCTCGAGCAGGCCAGCGATGGCGTCCCTTGAGTGACCATGACCGGTGGGGGCATTGGGGTTGGCGAAGGCGATGCCGCCGCTGTCGGCGGGGAGTGAGTCCAGGGGCACACGCCAGGCGTCATCCAGGGCCAGGGTACGGTAATCGATGCCATAGAGGCGGCAATAGACCGGATAGAAGCTGTAGGTGATCGCCGGCAGGCTCAGCGGACGCGATTGGCAGAAGAAGGCCTGAAAGGCCAGGGCCAGCACCTCGTCGGAGCCGTTGCCGACGAAGACCTGGGAGACCTCGACGCCGTGCTCCCGGGCCAGGGCCTCGCGCAGCGCACTGGAGTCGGGATCGGGGTAGAGGCGCAGGTGGTTGGTGGGGAAGTCGCGCAGCACCTCGCCGACGCCCGGTGCCGGGGGATAGGGGTTCTCGTTGGTATTCAGCTTGATCAGCTGTTCACGGGGCTGCTCACCGGGAACATAGGGCGTCAGCTCCCGGACCGCGGGGCTCCATAGCTTGCTCATGGTCTCTCGCATCGACTGGGTAATAGAGTCCAGTCATGTTGACCCCGGCGCTCCCCCGGCGCAAGCCATGGGCGTGTTAATCTGGCACCGCTGATACAGGAGCTTTGAATGATCGCCAAGATTCTCGCCACCCTGTTGCCGGTCTTCCTGATCGCCGGCTGCGGGGCTCTCTATGGTCGCCTGCGCACGCCGGATATCCGCAGCCTCAATACCCTCAATATGGAGCTCTTCGTGCCGCTGCTGGTGTTCGCCGTGCTGGCAGACGGTCAGGCGCCCCTCGAGGAGTACGCCGGGCTCGCCCTGGCGGCGGTGGTGGTGGTGCTGGGCTCGGGGCTGTTGCTGTGGCCGGTGGCGCGCTGGCTGAGCATGGATGCCAAGACCTTCCTGCCGCCGATGATGTTCAACAACGCCGGCAATATGGGGGTGCCGCTGATGGTGCTGGCCTTCGGCGAGGCGGCGCTGCCGGCGGCGGTGGTGGTCTTTATCGTCGAGATGCTGCTGCACTTCTCGGTGGGCCTGTATCTGCTCAACCCTGGCACGCCGCTGTGGCGGTTGCTGCGTCTGCCCATCGTCGTGGCCAGTCTCGCCGGGCTGGCGGTCAACCTGAGTGGCCTGCCGCTGCCCCCTTGGCTGCTGGAGGCGATGCACCTTCTGGGGGGCGTCTGCATCCCGCTGATGCTCTTCGCCCTGGGGGTGCGGATGCTGGATATCGATCTGCGCGATTGGCGCACCGGCCTGCTCGGGGCCCTGCTGTGCCCCTTGAGCGGCCTGCTACTGGCGGCGCCGATGATCTGGTGGCTGGGCCTGACGGGGCTTCAGGCCGCGGTACTCTGGGTCTTCGCCGCCCTGCCGCCGGCGGTGCTCAACTATCTGGTGGCGGAGCAGTACCGCCAGGAGCCTCATCGGGTGGCCTCCCTGGTGCTGGTGGGTAACCTGGGTAGCCTGGTGGTCATGCCCCTGGTACTGGCCGTGGTGTTCGCGTATGTCGTGCCCGGCTAATCGCCGCGCTCTTCCAGGCGCGTGAGCTGGCGGTCCAGCTTGCCCATCAGGTGCAGCAGGTCGCGGTACTCGCCGGTGGAGAGGGTGTCGACCAGCTGCGCTTCCCAGTCATGGGCCAGCGGGATCAGCTCATCCAGCAGCGCCTGGCCCTCGGCGGTCAGGTGCAGGAAATGGACCCGTTGATCTTCCGCCGAAGGGGTGCGGTGGATCAGGCCACGCCCCTCCAGCGCCTGGATGGCTCGGGAGATCCGTGCCTTGTCCATGCCGGTGTACTGTCCCACCTTCTTGGCGGTCAGGGTATCGCAGTGGCTTAACCAGGCCAGTACCCGCCATTCGGCCACCTTGATGCCGAAGCGCTCTTCGTAGATCCTTGCCAGGGCCTGGCTGATGCGATCGGCCAGGCTATTGAGGCGGTAGGGCAGGAACTGGTTGAGATCGAGCTCGGTCTTGGCGGGGGCCTGGGAGTCGTGATCGGTGGTCATGGGGTCTCTCTTTCGCCACCGGGGTGGGTGGTGGAATGCGAGGCTATGCTACCCCAGCGTCGCGCCAGACTCTATACGAGTGCCGGGGATGGCGTCGCTCGGGCTGTCGGTGCCGCCGCGATACCGTTATGCTTGGGGTATCATCACTGATTCACCAAGCTTTTTCACCCGTGAGGAGGATGCTCATGCGAACCCCGATGATGCTGGCCGGCGCGGCTCTCGCGCTTACCCTGGCCGGCTGCGCCGCCGGACCGATGGAATCGCAGAATGGCGCTGGCGTTACCGATGGCGAGACCGCCTATCAGGGCTCCCTGCCGTGTCGCAACTGCGCGGGGATCGACCTGGACGTGCGTCTCCAGGGCGAGATGCCGAGCGCACAGGCGATGGAGCGCACCTTCACGCTCCAGGCCAGCTATCGTGAGCATCCCCAGAGCCCGCCTGACGAGAACTATGCCGGCAACTGGGAGATCCTCAGCGGCACCGCCAGCGACCCGGAGGCCACCGTCTACGAGCTGACCCCGGAAGGCGAGGGGCAGGTCTACTACTTCCTCAAGCTCGATGAGCAGACCCTGGAACTGATCGACCCCCAGCGTCGGCGTTTCCAGAACAGCGAGATGCTGCGCCTGCGTCGTCTCTAAGGGCGTCGTCGAGCAGTCGAACGGGGCGGCCTGAGGGCCGCCCCGCGTCGTTGCATTCCCGGGTCGCCGGGAAGAGAGAAAGCCAAGGCAGCCGAAGTGGTCAGGGGGAAGGGTGCCGTCGTCTGCATCGGGTGCGGTGCCGAAGACAGCCAGTGGCGGGGAAAGTGCCGCGAGTCGTGGGGAGATGAGATGGCCAAGGCGAAGAGCGCTTTTGTCTGTACCGAGTGCGGTGCCGACTACAGCAAATGGCAGGGGCAGTGCTCGAGCTGCCGTGAATGGAACACCCTGAGCGAGGTGCGTCTGGCCCCGGCGCGTCCCGGCGCCCCGGCGGCGGCGACCACCGGGCGTAGCGGCTATGCCGGGGTGACCTCCCGGGAGGTGGTGGACCTCTCGGCGGTGGATCTCTCCGAGGTGCCGCGCCTCTCCTCCACCTTCGACGAGTTCGATCGGGTGCTGGGTGGCGGCCTGGTGCCGGGCTCCGCGGTGCTGTTGGGCGGCCACCCCGGGGCGGGCAAGTCGACCCTGCTGCTGCAGACCGCCTGCAAGCTGGCCCAGGGGCGGCGGGTGCTCTATGTCACCGGCGAGGAGTCGCTCTCCCAGGTGGCGATGCGCGCCCACCGCCTGCAGCTGCCGACCCAGGGCCTCAAGATGCTGGCGGAGACCAGCGTCGAGACCATCCTCGCGGTGGCCGAGCGGGAGCGCCCCGAGATCCTGGTGATCGACTCCATCCAGACCATGCACCTGGAGGATATCTCCTCGGCCCCGGGGGGCGTGGCCCAGGTGCGCGAATCCGCGGCGGCCCTGACCCGCTTCGCCAAGGGCTCCGACACCGTGTTGCTGCTGGTGGGGCATGTCACCAAGGATGGCTCCCTGGCCGGGCCCAAGGTGCTGGAGCATATGATCGATGCCTCCCTGCTGCTGGAGGGCGGTGCCGACTCGCGCTTTCGTACCCTGCGCGGGCAGAAGAACCGCTTCGGCGCGGTCAACGAGCTGGGCGTCTTCGCCATGCTCGAGCACGGCCTCAAGGAGGTGAAGAACCCCAGCGCCATCTTCCTCTCCCGGGGCGAGGAGCAGAGTCCCGGCAGCCTGGTGATGGTGGTCTGGGAGGGCACCCGGCCGATCCTCGTCGAGGTCCAGGCGCTGCTCGACGACTCGCCCCTGGGCAATCCGCGGCGGGTCGCCGTGGGCCTGGATGCCAACCGCCTGGCCATGCTGCTCGCCGTGCTGCACCGCCATGGGGGCCTCTTCACCGGCGACCAGGACGTCTTCCTCAACGTGGTGGGGGGCGTCAAGGTACTGGAGACCAGCGCCGACCTGGCGGTGTTGCTGGCGGTGGTCTCCAGCCTCCAGGGGCGGGCCCTGGCCAAGGAGCTGGTGGTCTTCGGCGAGGTCGGCCTCTCCGGCGAGATCCGCCCGGTACCCAGCGGCCAGGAACGTATCGTCGAGGCCGCCAAGCACGGCTTTACCCGGGCCATCGTGCCCCGGGGCAATGCCCCCAAGCAGGCCCCGGCCGGCATGGAGGTGGTCGCCGTGGATAAGCTCAGCGAGGCCCTGGAGGCCTTGTAGCGCCCCGGCGCCGCTATAACTGCCCCCGGCGAGCCGCTAGAATTGACCCAAAGCCTGCAAGGAGAACGAGATGAGTGCCATCCGCCTGACCCAGTACAGCCACGGCGCCGGTTGCGGCTGCAAGATCGCCCCCGACGTCCTCGATGGCATTCTCGCCAAGGCCGGCCCCGGGGCCAGCCACAGCCGGCTGATCGTCGGCAACGAGGGGCGCGAGGACGCCGCCGTCTACGACCTGGGGGATGGCCGCGGCATGATCGCCACCACCGACTTCTTTATGCCCATCGTCGATGATCCCTTCGATTTCGGACGCATCGCCGCCACCAATGCCATCAGCGACGTCTATGCCATGGGCGGCACCCCGGTGATGGCCCTCGGAATCCTCGGCTGGCCCCTGGACAAGCTGGGGCCGGAGATCGCCGGCGACGTGGTGGCTGGAGCCCAGGCGGTGTGTCGCGAACTGGGCCTGGCGCTGGCCGGCGGCCACTCCATCGACGCCCCGGAGCCGATCTTCGGCCTGGCGGTCAATGGCCTGGTCGACCTCGCGCACCTCAAGCTCAACAAGGGTGCCCAGGTCGGCGACCTGCTCTACCTCACCAAGCCGCTGGGGGTGGGGCTGTTGACCACCGCCGAGAAGAAGGGCCTGCTGGCGGCGGGCCACCAGGGGCTGGCCCGTCAGACCATGCTGCAGGCCAATGCCATCGGCGCCGAGCTGGCTCGGGTCAAGGGCGTGCATGCGATGACCGACGTCACCGGCTTCGGCCTGGCCGGCCACCTGGTGGAAGTCTGCCAGGCCAGCGACGTGGCCGCGCGTCTCGATTTCAAGAAGTTGCCGCGGCTGGCCGAGGCCGAGGGCTATCGTCGCCAGGGCGCCGTGCCCGGCGGCACCGGACGCAATCGCCAGGCCTTGGGCGCCAGCCTGCCGGAGATGGACGAGGCCCACTGGCAGTGGCTCTGCGACCCCCAGACCTCCGGTGGCCTGCTGCTCTCCGTGCACCCCTCCTGGGCCGATGACGTGGAACGCATCGGTCGCGCCCACGGATTGAGCCTGACCCCCTTCGGCGAAGTAGTCGAGGCCTCGGGCGAGGCGCGCATCGAGGTGCGTGGATGAGCCTTCCGCTGATCGAACCGAGCCTCGAGCTGCTGCGCCAGAAGCGGGTACTGATCGATGTGCGCGCCCCGCTGGAGTTCGCCCAGGGCGGCCTTCCCGGGGCCATCAACCTGCCGCTGATGGATGACGAGGAGCGCCATCGGGTCGGCATCGAGTACAAGCAGCGCGGCCAGGAGGCGGCCATCGTCCTCGGCCAGCGGCTGGTCTCCGGCGGCATCAAGGCCGCCCGAGTCGAGGCCTGGAAGGCCATGGTGGAGACGCATCCCGATGCCATCGTCTACTGCTTCCGCGGCGGCCTGCGCTCGCAGATCGCCCAGCAGTGGCTGATGGAGGCCGGCATCGAGCGGCCCAGGATTCGCGGTGGCTGGAAGGCCATGCGCCAGGCCCTCTGCGCGCGCATCGATGCCGCCGCCGAGCGTCCCCTGCTGGTGGTGGGGGGGCTCACCGGCTGTGCCAAGACCACCTTAATTCAGGCCCTGGACAATGGCCTGGACCTGGAGGCCTGCGCCCGCCACAAGGGCTCCGCCTTCGGTCGCCATCCGCTGCCGGCGCCCTCCCAGATCGACTTCGAGCACGCCCTGGGCCTGGGCCTGCTGGAGATCGACGGCGGCAGCGTGGTGGAGGACGAGTCGCGGCATATCGGCGCCGCCAATATCCCCCTGACCTTGTGGCGCGCCATGGAGCGGGCGCCGCGCCTGCGGGTCGAGATGCCCCTGGACTGGCGCCTCGAGCAGATTCGCAAGGACTATATCGACGACCTCTGGGCGCTCTATCGCGCCCAGTACGGCGACTGGCTGGGCTGGGCGCTGATGCGCAAGCAGCTCGCCACCGCCCTGGGGCGGCTCAGGAAGCGCCTGGGCCATGCCCGGCTGGCGCGCCTGCAGCGCCTCCAGGCACTGGCCTTCCGCGAGCACCAGCGCGGCGATGCCCGGGCCCACGAGGCCTGGCTGGCGCCGCTGCTCACCGAATATTACGACCCCCTCTATCGCCACCAGCTCGACAAGCAGGACAAGACCTTCCTACATGTGGGCGACTGGGAGAGCTGCCTGGCGGCGGCCCGGGAGTGGAGCGCCCGGACTCGGCCCTGAGCCACTGTGCCAGCAGTCGATCCAGCAGCGCCGCCTGGCGGTCGAAGCGCCTCGGCTCGGCGAAGATTTCCGCCGGTGCCTGAAGATAGGTCGAGGGAGCGGATGCCGGGGCGAAGGCCCGCTCGCTCAGGGCCAGCATGGCGGCGGCGCTCCGGGCGGTGCTCTCCAGGTGGCACTGCAGGGCGATGACCCGGCCGGCGTCCCAGGCAAAGCCCTGGACCGGCCCGGCCGGGGTGCCACCCAGGGGCAGGGCGTCTTCCGGCAGACCGAAGATGCGGCTCTGCCAGAGCAAGGCCTCGAAGCGCTCCGGCAGGTCGAAGGGGCTCTCGGGGGCCAGCGTCAGGGGGTGCCAGCCCACCTCCGGGTAGGTGCCCCGGGAGACGGTGGCGCCCAGGGCCCGGGCGATCAGTCGCGCGCCCAGGCCGATGCCCAGCAGTGGCTTGCCGCTCTTCAGGGCGCGCTCGACCAGCTTGCGCTCCCGGGCCAGTTCGGGGGCGTCCTCCGCCTGGGGACCGTCGAGCAGGATCAGGGCATCGCAGTCCGCCAGCCGCGGCGGGGCCTCGCCCGGGTGGCAGACGTTGTGGCTATGGCCCATGCCGTCCAGCCAGTCCTCGAGGCGCGCCGGCCCCAGGCTGGCATGATGTTGCAGGAAGTAGATATGCATAGGAGTCCAGGGTGACGAAAAAGCGGCCGCCGCACCAGGGGGCGAGTCGCCGGGAGGCGATCTATACCATAGTGGCGGCGATTCCGCCCGGTCGGGTGACCAGCTATGGGCGCATCGCCAGCCTGGCGGAGGGGCTGACGCCGCGGCTGGTGGCGAGGGCCCTGGGGGAGCTGCCCGCCGGTCATGGCTTGCCCTGGCAGCGGGTGATCCGTAGCGACCGTCGCCTCGCCGATCACCCCGGGGCGGCCAAACAGCGTGCCCTGCTGGAGGGCGAGGGGGTCGACTTCGATGACCGGGGCCGGGTCCCCGAATGCTTCTTCTGGCCCTGAGGGCCGGAACAACCGATAAGGAAGCCTTATGAGTGATGCCAACGGCGGCTTTCGGCCGCGCCTGCGGGCCCTGGATCGCCGCCAGGGGCTGGCCTTTATGGCGGCCCTGGCCGAACGCCTGCGCCCCAACTACCTGCTCTATGCCGAGGCCAGCGAGCAGGGCGACCCGGCGGCGCTGCGGGTGATCCATGATCTGATCTGGGAGGCGCTGCTGGTCAAGGAGGCGCGCATCGATTTCGAGCGCCAGGCCGAGAAGCTCGCCGAGCTGGAGCCTCCCGCCGAGGACGAGAGCTTCGGCGCGCGGAGGGCCCTGGAGGCGGTGATGGCCCTGGCGGCCTGCCTCGATAGCCTCAGGGGCGAGGCGCCGGAGGCCGCGCTGGAGGTGAGCGAGCTTTCCCGCAGCGGCGTTCAGGCCTTTATCGAGCTCACCGAGGGGGAGGAAGACGCCCAGCGCCTGGCGGCGCTGATTCGCCAACACCCGCTGATGGATGACGAACACGACTTCCAGGCGGCGGTGCTGGAGGCGGTGGAGGCGCCCCTGGACCGGGGGGCCCTCAAGGCGCTGCGTCGGCTGGGGCGCAACGGTGGCGTCAGTAACCTGGGGCTGACCCTGGATTAGAAACTCACCCCCAGGGTGACCATGGCCCCGGCGGTGCCGAAGACGATCAGGTCGGTATCCAGGGTGTCCCAGCGCACGCCGATGCTGGGCAGGATGGCCGGGGCGATGCCGTAGCGATTGAAGGGAATCTTGTCGCGAAACTCTCCCTGGTAGCCGCGCAGCAGGCCGCCGGTCAGCTTGCCGCGCACCTCCAGGGTCTCGCTGGGCCGCCAGAAGGAAAACTCCCGGCCGCCGTAGAAGTACCAGGTGGGCTGATCGAAGGAGTTGCGGAACCAGGCGGCGCCGGCGAACCAGCGGGCGGTATCGTGCACCTCCACGCCGATCAGGTCCTGGCGGTTGTTGTAGTCATCGTTCGAGCCGAAGTGGGTGGTGTAGAGGCCGGCCTGCAGCCGCGTGTGCCCATACTCGAAGGATGGCGCCGCCTGGGCCGGGCCCGCCGCCAGGAATGCCACGGCGAGCCCCAGGCTCGCCGTCTTGTGCCATCGTTGGCTCCACAACCCTTCCATGGTCGCTCCTGGGTGAGTCAAAGGCGCATCTCGATGCCGTGTTCGGCCATGAAGTGCTTGGCCTCGGGGATGCTGTACTCGCCGAAGTGGAAGATGCTGGCGGCCAGCACGGCGTCGGCGCCGCCCCGGGTCACCCCCTCTACCAGGTGAGACAGGTTGCCGACCCCGCCGGAGGCGATCACCGGCACGCTGACCGCGTCCGAGATGGCGCGGGTCACGCCCAGGTCGAAGCCGGCCTTGGTGCCGTCCCGATCCATGCTGGTCAGCAGCAGCTCGCCGGCGCCGTACTCCACCATCTTCTGGGCCCACTCCACCGCATCCAGGCCGGTGGGGCGGCGACCGCCATGGGTAAAGATCTCCCAGCGCGGCACCTCGCCCTCCGCGGAGACCCGCTTGGCATCGATGGCCACCACGATGCACTGGCTGCCGAAGCGCTCGGTGGCCTCGCGGACGAATTCCGG
Source organism: Halomonas sp. NCCP-2165 (assembly GCF_023708045.1). Taxonomy (NCBI): domain Bacteria; kingdom Pseudomonadati; phylum Pseudomonadota; class Gammaproteobacteria; order Oceanospirillales; family Halomonadaceae; genus Halomonas; species Halomonas sp. NCCP-2165. The sequence continues at coordinate 179,016 of NZ_BRCY01000003.1, read as the reverse complement.
GTTGGTCACCGCCGCGGTATTGATGGAGACCTTGTCGGCCCCGGCGTTGAGCATGGTGCGGATATCGTCGCAGCTGCGGATGCCGCCGCCCACGGTGAGCGGGATAAATACCTCGCCGGCGATGCGCTCGACCATCTCCACGGTGGTGTCGCGGCCCTCGTGGCTCGCCGTGATATCGAGGAAGGTGATCTCGTCGGCGCCCTGCTGGTTATAGCGCTTGGCGATCTCCACCGGATCGCCGGCATCGCGGATGCCGACGAAGTTGACGCCCTTGACCACCCGGCCGGCGTCCACGTCGAGGCAGGGGATGATGCGCTTGGCGAGGCCCATGATTCAGCTCCCGGTGTGGGTGAGTTGGTCACTGAGGCGCTGGGCCTCGGCGAGATCCAGGCTGCCCTCGTAGATGGCGCGCCCGGTGATGGCCCCCAGGATGCCGTCGCCGGCCACTTCGCTCAGGGCGCGGATATCGTCCAGGTTGGTGACGCCGCCGGAGGCGATCACCGGCAGGCCGCTGTCCCGGGCCAGGGCGGCGGTGGCCTCGACATTGACGCCGTTCATCATGCCGTCCCGGGCGATATCGGTGTAGACGATGCTGGAGACGCCGTCATCGGCGAAGCGCTTGGCCAGGTCGCTGGCCTTGACCTCGGAGACCTCGGCCCAGCCGTCGGTGGCCACGAAGCCGTCCCGGGCGTCCAGGCCGACGATCACGTGGCCGGCGAAGGCGCGGCACATCTCGGTGACGAAGGCCGGCTCCTTGACCGCCTTGGTGCCGATGATCACGTAGGAGACCCCGGCCGCCAGGTAGTGCTCGATGGTGGCGGCGCTGCGGATGCCGCCGCCGATCTGGATGGGCAGCTCCGGGTAGGCCCGGGCGATGGCGGTGACCGCCTCGCCGTTGACCGGGGTGCCCTCGAAGGCGCCGTTGAGGTCGACCAGGTGCAGGCGGCGGGCGCCGGCCTCGACCCAGCGGGCGGCCATGGCCACCGGATCGTCGCCATAGGTGGTGGAGTCGTCCATGCGGCCCTGCTTGAGCCGCACGCACTGGCCGTCCTTGAGATCGATGGCGGGAATTACCAGCATGTCGTGTCCTCGTGGGCGCCCTGGGGCGCGGGTGATAGCGTTGATACGATAAGCCGTGCCGGGCGCCTCAGGGCTCCCAGGTCACGAAATTCTCCAGCAGGCGCAGGCCGGCATTGGCGCTCTTCTCCGGGTGGAACTGCACCGCGAAGACCGGGCCGCGGCCGATGGCCACATGGGCCTGGATGCTGCCGTAGTCGGTGGTGCCGAACAGCGTCTCGTCCTCGGCGGCGTCCACATAGTAGCTATGTACGAAGTAGAAGCGCTCGCCGCTCTCGATGCCGGCCCACAGCGGGTGCGCGTGGTGCTGGTCGACCCGGTTCCAGCCCATGTGCGGCACCTTGAGGCGCTCGCCCTGAGCATCGCGCATATCGCCGGGGAAGCGCTTGACCCGTCCGGGCAGGTGGCTCAGGCAGGTCACGCCGCCGTTCTCCTCGCTCTCGTCGAGGAGCATCTGCTGGCCGACGCAGATGCCCAGCAGCGGCTTGTCCGCCTCCGCCAGCAGCTCCTGCACCAGCCCCTTGACCTGGCTGCGCTCCAGCTCGCCCATGCAGTCGCGGATCGCCCCCTGGCCCGGCAGCACCAAGCGGGTGGCGCCGCGGATGCAGCGCGCATCCCGGGTGACGATGACGTTCTCCTGGGTGACATGCTCCAGCGCCTTGGCGACCGAATGCAGATTGCCCATTCCGTAGTCGATAACGGCGATGGTCATGAAAGGCTCCTCGACGGGTGGGGGAGGGGGCTCACAGGCAGCCCTTGGTGGACGGCATCTGGCCGGCCATGCGGGGATCCTCGGCCACCGCCATGCGCAGGGCGCGGCCGAAGGCCTTGAAGATGGTCTCCGCCTGGTGGTGGGCGTTGAACCCCTTGAGGTTATCGATATGCAGGGTCACCTGGGCGTGATTGACGAAACCCTGGAAGAACTCCCAGAACAGCTGGGTGTCCAGGCGGCCGAGGCTGGCGCGGGTAAATTCCACGTCCATGAACAGGCCCGGGCGCCCGGAGAAGTCCACCACCACCCGGGAGAGGGCCTCGTCCAGGGGCACATAGGCATGGCCGTAGCGGTAGATGCCGCGCTTGTCGCCGATCGCCTTGGCGAAGGCCTGGCCCAGGGTGATGCCCAGATCCTCCACGGTATGGTGATCATCGATATGCAGGTCGCCCACCGCCTTGATCTCCAGGTCGATCAGGCCGTGGCGCGCCACCTGGTCGAGCATATGATCGAGGAAGGGCACACCGGTCTCGCACTCGAGCCGACCCTGGCCATCGAGGTTAACGCTCACCGTGATCTGGGTCTCCTGGGTATCACGGGACACCGTGGCGATACGCTCGGACATGACGACTGAACTCCTGCGCTGGGCGCATGCATGGGAACCATAGGGCAGGGCTCCCGCGCGCGGGCCCCTGTCGAGCCCTCCATTATAGAGAATCGCCCCCCCCATCCGCTACAATGCCTGGCATCGATGGGCGGCCGGAGCCGCCGCTCCGGCCCATGGAGAGACACCACATGCCGGTTACCCTTCACAGGGTCGATCACGCCACCTGGGCAGCGGATGCCCAGGTGGCCCTCGACCTCTCGCGTATCTATGCCGATGCCCCGGCGCAGCGCCTGCCGTTGCCCTCTGACGACTATATCCGTCAGCACCTGGAGTCCCGGGGTACCTTCTGCTGTGCTCGCTTCAACGACCGCCTGCTGGGGGCCGTGGCGGTCACCGAGGACCCCGAGGCCTGGTGGCTGGCCAACTTCTGCGTGCGCAAGACCACCCGCCGCCGGGGCGTCGGCTCGCGGCTGCTGGCCCTGGTGGGGGAGGCCGCCAGTCGCGATGGACGCGTGCTGCGGATCGCCGCCGAGCCATTGACCATGGACGATCAACTGCTGCTGTCGCGCCTGGGCTACCGGCCCTCGGTGGACGGTCGCTACTTCGAGTTCGAACCCCCGGCCAAGGAGTCGCCCGAATGAGAGCCTTGCTGCGAGCCCTGCTGGCGGTGGTGGGAGTGCTGGGCCTGGTGATGGTGGCGGCGGTGATCTATGTCACCACCTTCTTCGATCCCAATGAGCTCAAGCCGCGACTGATTCAGGTGGTGCGCGACCAGAGCGGCCTGGAGCTGGCCCTGGACGGCCCCCTGAGTTGGTCCTTCTATCCCCGCCTGGGGGTCAGTGTCTCCGAGGCGGAGGCCTGGCTGCCGGAGCAGGCGGCGGAGGCGGCGCCCTTCGTGGCCTTCGACCAGGCCGAGGTGAGCCTCGCCTTCGCCCCGTTGCTGCGCGGCATGATCGCCATCGAGGGGCTGACCCTGGATGGCATGCGCCTCAACCTGGAGCGTGATGCCGAGGGGCATGGCAACTGGGAGAGCCTGCTCGAGCGCCTCGATGGCGAGGAGGCCGCCGAGCGGGCCCTGGCCCCGGCCGCCGCCGGCGTCGCTCCGGGGGAGGTCGGCATGGCGGTGGCCCTGGCCCCGGCCGCCGCCGGCGTCGCTCCGGGGGAGGTCGGCATGGCGGTGGCCCTGAATATCGCCAGCGTCGAGCTGCGTGAGGGGCAGATCAGTTATGTGGATCGCCGGCAGGACCTGCGGCTTCAGGCCGAGGCGGTGCAGATGACCGGCACCCAGGTCAATCCCAGCCGCGCCTTCCCGCTGCGTGGCGATTTCACCCTGCGCACCTACCCCGAGGGTCAGGAGGCGCCACGCTATACCAGCCAGGTGGGCTTCGACGGTCGGGTGCGTCTGGGGCTCGGCGACGGCCGCTACCGCCTGGAGGATGCCAGCCTGACCACCCGCACCGAGCTGGCCGAACTCGACGGGCATCGCCAGCGTGTCGATCTTAGCCTGGCAGAGCTGGTGGCCGAGCCGGCCCTGGGGCGCTATCGCGCCGAGGGTGGGCGCCTGGAGCTGGGACTCTCCCATCCCAGGCTGGGCGAGACGGAGCTGCCGCTCTCCCTCGCCTTCGTCGCCGATGCCGACCTGCGCGCCCAGGAAGTGATGCTGCGCGAGCTGGAGCTGGAAGGCCCCGATGACCTGCGGCTGAGCGGCAACCTTACCGCCAGCCAGCTGTTCGTGGCGCCCCAGTACACCGGCCAGGTGAGTCTGGCGCCGCTCTCCCTGCGCCCCTGGTTGAGCCGCTTCGAGGCCCTGCCGGCGACCCGCGATGCGGACGTCCTCACCGATGTGGCCCTGACCAGTCCGCTGCGTGGTGCCCCCGGCCAACTGGAACTCAGCAACCTGACGCTGATCCTGGATGGCTCCACCTTCACCGGTCGCCTGGGGGGGCGGCTCGACGGTTCGGCGCTGAGTTTCGACCTGCAGGGCGACCGTCTCGACCTGGATCGCTATCTGCCACCGGACGCGCCACCCGAGGACGCCCAGGCCTCGCTGCCCGGGATCGCCGCGGCCCAGGCCGAAGGCGACGCGGCCGGCGCCCTGTCGCTGGAGTGGTTGCAGGGGCTCGACCTCGACGGGCGGCTGGCCCTGGGCCAGTTTCGGGTCTTCGCCCTGGAGCTCGACGAGGTGCGCCTGGGCGTGGGCAGCGAGGGGCGGCGGCACCGCCTGGAGTCGCTGGAGGCACGCCTCTACGATGGCACCCTGACGGCCAGCGGCGAACTCGATCAGGGCGAGTCGCCGGTCCGCTGGGCGCTGAGCCCGCGGCTGGAGCAGGTACGGGTGGCCCCGGTCTACGCGGCCCTGCTGGAAGAGGCCTCGCCGCTGCGCGGCCGTCTCAACCTCGAGGGCGAGTTGACCACCCGAGGAGACCGCCCGGCGCGCTGGTCCAACCACCTCAACGGCCGCCTGGCCCTGGATATCGAGGATGGCGCCATGCTCGACGTCAATGTCTCCCGCCAGATGTGCGAACTGGTGGCGGCCCTGGAGGGGGAGCAGAGTCAACGCCAGTGGAGCGACGAGACCCGCTTCGAGCGGGCCCAGGCCGGCCTGGTGATCCGTGACGGCGTGGTCCACAACGAGGACCTGGATATCGCCGTGCCGGGCATCGCCCTGGGAGGCGAGGGCCAGCTCAACCTGGTGACCCGGCGCTTCGACTATGCCGCCCGGGCACGTTTCGTGGATACCGCCGATGCCGCCTGCGCGGTCAACCCGCGCCTCGAGCGGGTGCCCCTGCCGGTGCGCTGTACCGGCAGCCTGGACGATGCCCCGGCCGGCTGGTGTCGTTTCGACCGCCAGGCCTTCCAGGACGCGGTGGCCGGCCTGCTGCGCGACGAGGCCGCCGATCGCGTCAGCCGCGAGGTGGAGCGCCACCTGGACGAGGCTACCCAGGGGCTCGAGGAGCGCCTCGGCGAGGGTGCCGGCGAGGAACTTCGTGACACCCTGCGGGGTCTATTCAACTGAGCATCAGAAAGCCAGTCTCTGCGCCGACCCCGTGTCGGCGCTTTTTTATGCGTGATAGCCGATGACCGACGACCAGACCGTGCCTCCCTTACTCTCTTCCGCCGAGTTCCAGCGCCGCCTGCTGGCGTGGTTCGATGCCCATGGCCGCAAACAGCTGCCCTGGCAGCAGGACAAGCGCCCCTACCGGGTCTGGGTCTCGGAGATCATGCTGCAGCAGACCCAGGTGGCCACGGTGATTCCTTATTACCAGCGCTTCATGGCGCGCTTCCCGACGGTGCAGGCCCTGGCCGAGGCGCCCCAGGACGAGGTGCTGCACCTGTGGACCGGCCTCGGCTATTACGCTCGGGCCCGTAACCTGCACCAGGCCGCCCGGCAGGTGGTCGGCGAGCACGGCGGCGATTTCCCGGTACACAGCCTGGACGCCATGGCCGCGCTGCCGGGCATCGGCCGCTCCACCGCCGGGGCCATCATCGCCATCAGCACCGGTCGCCGGGCGGTGATCCTCGACGGCAACGTCAAGCGCTCCCTGACCCGGCTGCACGCCCTGCCCGGCTGGCCGGGGCGCAGCGCCGTGGAGCGCCGCCTGTGGGCCCTGGCGGAGCATTACACCCCCGAGACGCGGCTGCCCGACTACACCCAGGCGATGATGGACCTGGGCGCCACCCTGTGTCGGCGGGGCCAGCCCGAGTGCGGGCGTTGCCCCTTCGAGGACGTCTGCCTGGCCCATGCCCGGGGCGAGGAGAAGCGCTTCCCCGAGGCCAAGCCGAAGAAGGCGACGCCGGTGCGCGCCACCCAGATGCTGCTGCTGCGCGACGCCGAGGGACGGGTACTGCTCCAGCAGCGGCCTCCCACGGGGTTGTGGGGTGGGCTCTGGTGCTTTCCCCAGTTCGAGGAGGAGGCGGCCCTCCAGGCCTGGCTCGATACCCACGCCCCGGGCGCCGAGCTGGAGACGGCCTGGTCCTCCTTCACCCATGTCTTCAGCCACTTCCGCCTCGAGATCACCCCGCGGCCGGCGCGTACCCGGCGCCAGACGGCGGTGACAGAGTCGGGCAGCCTCTGGTACAACCCCCGACAACCGGCCAGCGTGGGGCTGGCGGCGCCGGTCAAGGCGCTGCTGGATACCCTCGGCGATGACTTGCTGACCTGATCCCAACACGCAGGAGAGACCCCATGACCCAGACCGTGATGTGCCGCAAGTACCAGCAGGAGCTGGAAGCCCTGCCCTTTCCGCCGCTGCCCGGCAAGAAGGGCCAGGAGATCCAGGCCACCGTCTCCAAGCGGGCCTGGGAGGAGTGGCAGGCCCTGCAGACCCGGCTGATCAACGAGAAGCACCTCAATATGCTCGATCCGGAGGCGCGGGCCTACCTGATGGAGCAGCTCGAGCGCTTCCTGGACAACCGCGATACCGACCAGGCGGAGGGCTATGTGCCCCCCTCGAACTAGGCCGCCAAGGTTTTGAAAGAAAAAGGCTTGACCGGGAGAAAGCTTTCTAGTTAAATACGTCTCCGTTGGCAGGGGCCAGATAGCTCAGTCGGTAGAGCAGGGGATTGAAAATCCCCGTGTCGGGGGTTCGATTCCCTCTCTGGCCACCACGCTGCTGGGGTATCGCCAAGTGGTAAGGCACCGGTTTTTGGTATCGGCATGCGCAGGTTCGAATCCTGCTACCCCAGCCATCGCCAACCCAGTTTCTCGTAGCACCGTGTGTAAGGTGCAGGGTTGCAAGGCAGTGCCCACGCCGGCATAGCTCAGTTGGTAGAGCAACTGACTTGTAATCAGTAGGTCCCGGGTTCGACTCCTGGTGCCGGCACCAACGACATTGCAATCCCATCAAGCCCTTATGCACATCAGGAGAGTCGCCCACGAGGCGGCTTTTTTGTGCTTGTCGACAAAGCGTCGACGCCTGGCCCAAAGGGCACGCGCCGCCCGTCCGGGCGAACTTGAAAGCCGCTTCCGGCGCCCCTACCTCGATAACGCGGCGCCGCGGATCGCCGGCGCACTCTCGGCACTTCACCGTACTGCCGGACTGAACCTGAGACCCCGATCACAAGCCTCTGGAGGTGATTTGGATGTCAGTACAGACCGCATCCCGTACCGCTAATGCCCCCATGAACCAGCACCAGGACCCTTACCCCACCCGTCTGGCGCGGCCCCTCGACATGCCCTGGCTGAAGCGCCAGGAGGCGGTGGTCAAGGGGCGTGACCTGGACGGCCCCCTGGGCGCGGCCCAGCTCGACGAGTTCGAGGCCAAGGGCTTCCTCTTCGAGCCCGATTTCCTCGATGCCGAGGAGGTCGAGGCACTGCGCGACGAGCTGGCCGTCCTGCTGGATCGGGACGACTTCCGTGGCGAGGAGTTCGCCATTACCGAGCCGCACAGCCAGGAGATTCGCTCGCTGTTCGCGGTGCACTTGCTCTCCGAGCGCCTGCGGCGCCTGGCCGAGGATCCGCGCCTCACTCGACGGGTGGCGCAGATCCTCGGCGGCGAGGCCTATGTGCACCAGTCGCGGATCAACTACAAGCCGGGCTTCGAGGGCCAGGGCTTCGCCTGGCACTCGGACTTCGAGACCTGGCACGCCGAGGATGGCATGCCGGCCATGCATGCGGTCAGCGCCTCCATCGTCCTGACCGAGAATCACGCCTTCAACGGCCCGCTGATGCTGATCCCCGGCTCCCATCGGGTCTTCGTGCCCTGCCTGGGGGAGACCCCGGAGGCCCACCACAAGCAGTCCCTCAAGCAACAGCGCTTCGGCGTGCCGGGCCGCGAGGCGCTGAGCGAGTTGATTCGGCGCGGCGGCATCGAGGCGCCCACCGGGGCCGCCGGCGGCCTGCTGCTGTTCGACTGCAATGTGCTGCACGGCTCCAACGCCAATATGTCGCCGGATCCGCGCAGCAACGTCTTCTTCGTCTTCAATCGCCGCGACAATGCCTGCGTGACCCCCTATGCGGCCAAGGCACCGCGCCCCGACTTCCTGGCCCATCGCCCGGGGTCCGGCGGGTCGCCCTGAGGGGCGTCGATCGGCGCCGGAATCGGGTAGACTGTGGTCAATCCCGTGGCGCCTCGGCGCCGCCGCTGCCTGTTCAGGAGACCCCATGCGCTTCGTACCCCGCTTCACCGATGGCCAGGACTTTTCCCAGGCGCTCGGCAAGATCGTCTGCGTCGGCCGCAACTACGTCGACCATGCCAAGGAGCTGGACAACCCGGTGCCCAGCGAGCCGCTGCTGTTCATGAAGCCGGCCACCAGCGCCGTGGCCCTGGACGAGCCCATCGATGCCCCCTTCTCCCGGGGTGAGGTGCACTTCGAGACCGAGCTGGCGCTGCTGATCGGCGAGACCCTGAGCGAGGCCACCGCCGCCGAGGCGGAGCGCGGCGTGGTGGGGATCGGCCTGGCCCTGGATCTGACCCTGCGCGACGTCCAGTCGCGACTCAAGGAGAAGGGGCACCCCTGGGAGGTCGCCAAGGCCTTCGACGGGGCCTGCCCGCTGTCGAACTTCCTGCGCCTGGAGCGGGTGCCCAACTGGAGCGCCCTGACCTTCAGCCTGGATATCGACGGCGAGCGTCGCCAGTATGGCGAGGGCGCCGACATGATCTTCCCGGTTGCCACCCTGCTGGCGGAGATCTCCCGCCACTTCACCCTGGAGCCGGGAGACGTGGTGATCACCGGCACCCCCGCCGGGGTCGGCGAGCTGCCCCGTGGCAGCGAGCTGCACTTTACCCTGACCGGTGGCCTGGAAGTGGTGACCCGGGTCGTCGACTAGGGCCCGACGCCGGCAAGGCCCAGCAAACGCAGGAGGCCCCGCAGCAGCGCTGCGGGGCCTCCGTCGTTCGGGCTGGGTGAAGGGCCTACTCCAGGTAGGTATAGCCCTCCAGTCCCGCCGAGAGGTCCTCCAGGAAGGCCTCCCGTTCGCCGGCCTCCAGGCCGCTGGCCGCCAGTTGGCCGGCCAGGTGACGGCGCAGCACCTCGGTATCGAAGTTCACGTGGCGCAGCACCTGGGCCACGGTATCGCCGTGGATCGCCTCGGAGAGCACCCAGTTACCATCGGCGTCCAGGGCGGCGTCCACCGAGTCGGTGTCGCCGAAGAGGTTGTGCAGGTCGCCGAGGATCTCCTGGTAGGCCCCCACCAGGAAGAAGCCCAGCAGCTTCTCCTCGTCGTCGGCCCACTCCGGCAGCGGCAGGGTGGTCTCTACCCCCTCGCCGTCGACGTAGTTGTCGATGCGGCCGTCGCTGTCGCAGGTGATGTCCTGGACCACGGCGCGGCGGGTCGGCTCCCGATCCAGGCCGCTCAGCGGCAGCACCGGGAAGATCTGGCGGATGCCCCAGACGTCGGGCACCGACTGGAACAGCGAGAAGTTGACGAACAGCTTGTCGGCGAGCTTCTCGGCCAGCTCGTCGAGGATCTCCCGGTGGGCGCGGTTGCGGGTGTTGAGGCGCTCGCGCAGGCGCTCGCAGGCGGCGAAGTAGACCGCCTCGCCCTCGGCCCGGGCCTCGATGCCGGCCAGGCCCATCACGAAGCGGTCCTGCAGCTCGCCGATGGCCTGGACCAGGTCATGGTAGGCCTCGACCAGGCCGCGGGGCTCGCGCATCGCCTCCAGGCGATCATGCACCCGGCGCAGCTCGTCCACCTGGGGGTCGCCCTCGACCCTCGCCTCCGGCGCCCGGGTGGGGGTGCGCTCCTCGCCGATCACGTCGGCGATCAGCACCGCGTGGTGGGCGGTCAGGGCGCGCCCCGATTCGCTGATCAGGTGGGGGTGGGGCAGCCCCTGATCCTCGCAGGCCTGGCGGAAGGCCCAGACCACGTTGCTGGCGTACTCGCGCATCGAGTAGTTGATGGAGAACTCGCTGCGCGAGCGGGTGCCCTCGTAGTCGATGCCCAGGCCGCCGCCCACGTCCACGGTATCCACCGGGGCGCCCAGCTCCCGCAGGCTCTGGTAGAAGCGCGCGCATTCGCGCAGGCCGCGCTGGATATCGCGAATATTGGCGATCTGCGAGCCCAGGTGGAAGTGCACCAGCTGCAGGCTGGCCAGGGCGTCGCTCCGCTCCAGGCGCTCCACCACGCCCAGCACCTGACTGGCGGTGAGGCCGAATTTGGACTTCTCGCCGCCGGTGTCCTGCCACTTGCCGCGCCCCACCGAGGCGAGGCGGGCGCGCAGGCCGATGCGCGGCTTGACCTTCAGGCGCTCGGCCTCCTCGAGGATGATATCCAGCTCGGAGAACTTCTCCACCACCAGGTAGACCCGATGGCCGAGCTTCTCGCCCATCAGCGCCAGGCGCACGTACTCGCGATCCTTGTAGCCGTTGCAGACGATCAGCGAGGAGCCGTCGCCGGACAGCGCCAGCACCGCCAGCAGCTCCGGCTTGCTGCCCGCCTCCAGGCCGACCCGGCCGTGGCCGCGTTCCTGGGTGGCGAGGATCTCCTCCACCACCCGGCGCTGCTGGTTGACCTTGATCGGGTAGACGGCGGTATAGCCGCCGTCGTACTGCTCCTCGCGCATGGCCAGATCGAAGGCGGCGCAGAGCTGCTCGACCCGGTCATGCAGGATATCGGTGAAGCGTACCAGCACCGGCAGGCGCAGGCCGGCCTCGCGCAGCTGGCTCACCAGGCCGCGCAGCGGCAGGGCCGGGCCCTCGATCTCGGTGCCCAGGGGGCGGACCAGGGCCTGGCCGCTATCGTCCACATCGAAATAGCCGCTGCCCCACTGGTCGATATTGTAGGTGCGGCGCGCCTTGGCGGCGGGTGAGGTCATGGCTGGCTCCGTTCGGGCAAGGGTAGGGCGCCGTGCTGGATACGCTCCAGCAGGATGCTACGGAACTGTTGCGGATCATGGGGCGTCAGGTCGTGGGCCGGCGGATCCACATAGACCACCAGCAGCCGCGACAGCCAGTAGCGCAGGGCGGTGAGGCGCAGCATCATCGGCCACACCTTGCGCTCCTCGTCGCTGAGCGGGCGACGGGCCTGGTAGGCGCCGAGCAGTGCCTCGTAGCGGTCCGCGTCCAGGCGTCCCTGGGCGTCGCAGGCCCAGTCGTTGATGACGATGGCCAGGTCGAAGAGCAGGTCGCCGGTACAGCCGTTGTAGAAGTCGATCAGCCCGCCCAGGCGATCCCCCTCGAAGAGGGTGTTGTCGCGGAAGAGGTCGCCGTGGAGGGCGCCCTGGGGCAGGCGCGAGGCGTCGCCGAAGATGCCCTGGTAGGTCTCCACCTCGTCCTTCATCAACGCCTGGTCTTCCGGCGACAGGTAGACCAGCACCCGGTGGTGCATGGCCACCAGCCAGTTCAGGTCGCGGGGATTGGGACGGTGCCCCGGGAAGTGGCGGGAGACCGCGTGCAGGCGCCCCAGGGCATCGCCCAGGGCCCGGCACTGGGTCAGGTTGGGGGCCTCGGGGTGCTTGCCGGGCAGGCGCGGGAAGAGCAGCGCCGGCTTGCCGGCCAGGCTCTGCAGGGCCGTGCCGTCGCGATCGTGCAGGGGGCCGGGCACCGGCAGGCGGTGCTCGTCCAGGTAGTCGAGCAGCTCGACGAAGAAGGGCAGTTCCTCGTGCTCGCCCTGCTCGAAGAGGGTCAGCACCAGCTCACGGCGATCCGTGGTGACGAAGTAGGTGGTGTTCTCGGTGCCGCCGGCCACGCCCTCGAGTCGGGTCAGGGTGCCGGCATCGAAGCGTTCCAGAAAGTCTGCGACCTGAGTCTCGCTCAGCGGGGTGAATACGGCCATGAGTCTCTCGCCCGGATTATCAGGCCGCCTATTGTACTCGCTTGCCCGGGTGATGCATCCCCGCTTGAGCGGCCCTTAACGCTCCTGTACCCAGGCGGGGATCTCCACGCCGTTGCCGGCCTGACGCTGGAAATTGCCGTCGCCGTTGCGGTCCACCAGGAAGTAGCGCTCGCCCTGGGCGGGGCGCACCTCGATGGCGTAGAGCTGGCCGTCGAGGCGGTATTCGCGAACCGTGCGCTGGGCCTCCTGGCGTTCGGTGACCTGCGGCGTCTGGGCCGCGACGCCGCCCGAGGCGAGAAAGGCGGCGAGTCCCAGGGCGAGGAGTGGGCGGAGCGATGGCATAACGACCTCCGAGGTTAAGAAACGCCGTTCGTAGTATAGGACCCCGGTCCGGCCGGGGGAATTCCCCAGGCGATGGCGTCACGGCCTGACGCGGCCGCCGCCGCTGCGTATCATGGGCCCACGATATTGCCGCCGCAACTGGATACTCCGATCATGGCCAAGCCCCCCATCGTTCTCGTCGACGGTTCCTCCTACCTCTACCGTGCCTTCCATGCCCTGCCGCCCCTGACCACCTCCAAGGGGCAGCCCAGCGGCGCGGTAAAGGGCGTGCTCAATATGCTCAAGAGCCTGATCAAGGAGTACCCGGACAGCCCCATGGCGGTGGTCTTCGATGCCAAGGGCAAGACCTTCCGCGACGACCTCTACGCCGAGTACAAGGCCCAGCGCCCGCCCATGCCCGACGACCTGCGCGCCCAGGTGGCGCCGCTTCACGACTGCATTCGCGCCCTGGGGCTGCCGCTGCTGTGCATCGAGGGGGTCGAGGCGGATGACGTCATCGGCACCCTGGCCCGCCATGCCACCGAGGCCGGCCGCGACGCGGTGATCTCCACCGGCGACAAGGACATGGCCCAACTGGTCAATCGGCATATCACCCTGGTCAATACCATGAAGGGCGAGACCCTCGACGAGGCCGGGGTGGAGGAGAAGTTCGGCCTGCCGCCGTCGCTGATCATCGACTTCCTGGCCCTGATGGGCGACAAGGTGGATAACATCCCCGGCGTGCCCGGGGTCGGCGAGAAGACCGCTCTCGGCCTCCTGCAGGGCATGGGGGGCGGCCTGGAGGCGATCTACGCCGATCTCGATCGGGTCACCGGCCTGGGCTTTCGCGGCGCCAAGACCCTGCCCAAGAAGCTCGAGGCGAATCGCGACCAGGCCTTCCTCTCCTACCAGCTGGCCACCATCAAGACCGACTGCGAGCTGCCGGTGGGGCTCGACGACCTGGATATCGCCCACCCGGATCGGGAGCGCCTGGTGGAGCTCTACCGGGAGCTGGAGTTCAAGACCTGGCTGGCGGAGCTGCTCGAGGGCAAGGACGAGGGCATCGATGACGTGGCCACGGGCAGCTCGGCCGCGGCGGAGGGCGAGGTCGCCCCGGCGAGCCCCGAGCGCCGGGACAGCGTGATCCTCGAGCAGGCCGATTTCGACGCCTGGCTGGCGCGCCTCGAGGCCGCCGAGGCCTTCTGTTTCGACCTGGAGACCACCAGCCTCGACTATATGCAGGCGGAGATCGTCGGCGTGGGGCTGGCGCTCGAGGCCGGCGAGGCGGCCTATATTCCCCTGGCCCACGACTACCTGGACGCCCCGGCCCAGCTCGACCGCCAGGCGGTGCTCGAGGCCCTCAAGCCGCTCTGGGAAGACCCCGCCAAGGGCAAGATCGGCCAGAACCTCAAGTACGATATCTCGGTGCTGGCCAACTACGAGATCCGTGTGGTGGGGCCGCTGACCGACACCATGCTGGAGTCCTATGTGCTGGACTCCACCGCCACCCGCCACGACATGGACTCCCTGGCCCTGAAGTACCTAGGCGAGAAGACCACCTCCTTCGAGGAGATCGCCGGCAAGGGCACCAAGCAGCTCACCTTCAACCAGATCGCCCTGGAGCAGGCGGCGCCCTATGCCTGCGAGGACGTGGACATCACCCTGCGCCTGCACCAGACCCTGCGCCCGCGCCTGGAAGGAGAGGGGCGCCTGGCCGAGGTGCTCGATACGCTGGAGCGGCCCTTGATCCCGGTGCTGTCACGCATGGAGCGCCATGGCGTGGCCCTGGACGCCCAGCGCCTGCACGAGCAGAGCCAGGAGCTGGCCACGCGCATCCAGGCCCTGGAGGCCGAGGCCTATGAGCTCGCCGGCCGCGAGTTCAACCTGAGCTCGCCCAAGCAGTTGGGCCAGATCCTCTTCGAGGAGCAGAAGATCCCGGTGCTCAAGAAGACCCCCAAGGGGGCCCCCTCCACCGCCGAGGCGGTGCTCGAGGAGCTGGCGCTGGACTACCCGCTGCCCAAGGTGATCATGGAGCACCGTGGCCTGGCCAAGCTACGCTCCACCTACACCGACAAGCTGCCGCGGCTGGTCAACAAGGCCTCCGGGCGGCTGCATACCAGCTATCACCAGGCGGTCACCGCCACCGGGCGACTCTCCTCCTCCGACCCCAACCTGCAGAACATCCCCATCCGCACGGAACAGGGGCGCAAGATCCGCCAGGCCTTCGTGGCGCGCCCCGGCTACCGCATCGTCGCCGCCGACTACTCGCAGATCGAGCTGCGCATCATGGCCCATCTCTCCGAGGACCCGGGGCTGCTGAGTGCCTTCGCCGAGGGGCGCGATATCCACGCCGCCACCGCCGCCGAGGTCTTCGGGGTGCCCCTGGACAAGGTCTCCCCGGACCAGCGGCGCAGCGCCAAGGCGATCAACTTCGGGCTGATCTACGGCATGAGCGCCTGGGGGCTGTCGCGGCAGCTGCACCTGGAGCGCAATCAGGCGCAGACCTATATCGACCGCTACTTCGATCGCTACCCCGGGGTGGCCCGCTATATGGAGCGCATCCGCGCCCAGGCCGCCGAGGACGGCTATGTGGAGACCGTCTTCGGCCGGCGCCTCTACCTGCCGGAGATCCATGCCCAGAACCGCGCCCGTCGCCAGGGCGCCGAGCGCACCGCCATCAATGCCCCCATGCAGGGCACCGCCGCGGATATCATCAAGCGCGCCATGATCGAGGTCGACGCCTGGCTGCGGCAGGCCGAGGACGTCGACGCCTGGATGGTGATGCAGGTCCACGACGAACTGGTCTTCGAGGTGGCCGAGGCCCAGGTGGACGACTTTATCGAGGCGGTGAAGGCGCGCATGACCGATGCCGCCGAGCTGCGCGTGCCGCTGATCGTCGAGGCCGAGAGCGGCGCCAACTGGGACCAGGCCCACTAGGAGGCGCCTGACGGAAGGGAGTGCCACCCTGAACGCGGCGATGCGCAGGCATGGCGCCCAATGCAAAGACCCGCGGCCTGGGCCGCGGGTCTCGG
Source organism: Halomonas sp. NCCP-2165 (assembly GCF_023708045.1). Taxonomy (NCBI): domain Bacteria; kingdom Pseudomonadati; phylum Pseudomonadota; class Gammaproteobacteria; order Oceanospirillales; family Halomonadaceae; genus Halomonas; species Halomonas sp. NCCP-2165. The sequence goes on along the minus strand of NZ_BRCY01000003.1, from coordinate 163,552 downwards.
GGTGCACCGGTTAAGGCGTAACGCTTAGCGCCAGCCGACGCGATCGAAGGTACGGATCGCTTCCGGGTTGTTCTCGCCGAGGACGCTGATATTCAGGTCGTCGGTGGCGAAGTTGCCCCAGGACTCCAGCACGGCGTCCTTCTTCACGCCCTCGACGACCGGGAACTCGTAGTTGCCGGCGGCGAACAGCTCCTGGGCGGTGTCGGAGGCCAGGAACTCCAGCAGGCGGACGGCGTTGTCGCGGTTCGGTGCGCCTTCCACCACGCCGGCGCCGCCGACATTGACGTGGGCGCCGCGGCCTTCCTGGTTGGGGAAGAAGATACCGACGCGGCGTGCCGCCTCGCGATCCGCTTCCTCGTCGGAGTTGAGCAGGCGCACATAGTAGTAGTGGTTGGCCACGGCGATATCGCACTCGCCGCTGGCCACGCCACGGATCTGGTCGGTGTCGCCGCCCTCGGGGTCGCGGGCCATGTTGTTGACCACGCCCTGGGCCCAGGCCTCGGCTTCCTCTTCGCCGTGATGGGCGATCATCGAGGCCAGCAGGGACTGGTTATAGATGTTGTTGGAGGAGCGAATGCAGACCTCGCCCTCGAAGCGCGGATCGGCGAGGTTCTCGTAGCTGCCGATCTCGCTGGGATCGATGCTCTCGCGATCGTAGAAGATCGCCCGCACCCGCTGGCTGAAGCCGAACCACAGGCCTTCCGGATGGCGCATGGCTTCCGGCAGGCGCTCATTGAGCACCTCGGACTCGATGCCCTGGAAGATGCCTTCCTGCTCGGCGCGCCACAGGCGGCCGGCGTCCACGGTGATCATCACATCGGCGGGGCTGGCGGCGCCTTCGCGCTGGATGCGCTGGATCAACTGGTCGGAATCGCCTTCCAGCACATTGACGTCGATGCCGGTCTCGGCGGTGAAGGCATCGAAGAGCGCCTGATCGGAGTCATAGTGCCGCGCGGAGTAGACATTCACCTCGTCGGCGGCGACCTGGGACGCGAAGGCCGAACCGGCCATGACCATGGCGATGGTGGCGGCGAGACGGTGACGGTTGAGCATCGAGCACCTCTAAGAGTGGCAGTTTATTGATTGTCGCTAGAATGATAATGCTTCGTATTAGTTTCACTATCATTGAACCGTTTCCCATCGGTTCCGTCAATACTCCCTGGCGACACCGGGATGAGAATGCGAGTAAAAGGTAACCGCGGTTGGCGCATTCTCGCGTAAGATGGGCGGACACTCATTCGTCGTTGAATCCGATCGTTCGAGCCTATGACCAGCACCGAGACTCTCGCCGATATCGCCCAGGTCGCGCCACACCCCGCCGGCGCCCTCTCCCTGCAAGGTGTCCGCCATGCCTACGATGGCCATGCCGTGGTCCATGACGTCAGCCTGGAGATGGCGCCGGGGGAGGTGGTCTGCCTGCTCGGCCCCTCCGGCTGCGGCAAGACCACCCTGCTGCGCATCGCCGCGGGCCTGGAGCCGTTGCAGGAGGGCGAGCTCTTCCTCGGCGGCGAACGCATCGCCGGCCCCGGGCTGCGTCACCTGCCGCCGGAGAAGCGCAACGTCGGCCTGGCCTTCCAGGACTCGGCGCTCTTCCCGCACCTGACGGTGCTCGACAATGTCACCTTCGGCCTCGAGGGGCAGCCCGCCAAGCTGCGCCAGCAGCGCGCCCTGGCGCTGCTCGACCAGTTGGGCATGGGCGGCTACGCCAAGAGCTACCCGCATATGCTCTCCGGGGGGCAGCAGCAGCGCGTGGCCCTGGCCCGGGCCTTGGCTCCGGCGCCGCAGCTGATGCTGCTGGACGAGCCCTTCTCCAGCCTGGACGCGCGGCTGCGCGATCGCATCCGCGACGATACCCTGCATGTGCTCAAGCGGGTCGGTGCGGCCACCCTGCTGGTGACCCATGACCCGGAGGAGGCGATGTTCATGGCCGACCGCATCGCCCTGATGCGCGACGGGCGCATCGTGCAGATGGGCACCCCCCAGGAGCTCTACTGCGAGCCCAAGGATCCCTTCGTGGTGACCTTCTTCGGCGAGGTCAACGAGTGGCGGGGGGAGGTGCGCAACGGCGTGGTGCAGACCCCGGTGGGGCCGGTGCGTGCCGCGGGGCTGGCCGAGGGCGCGGCCGCCCGGGTGCTGATCCGCCCCGAGGCGCTGAGTGTCACGTCACTGGAGGGGCCCGCCGAGCACGGCGTCAGCCATGTGATCATGGCGCGGCTGCTGGGGCGCTCCAGCCTGCTGCATATCTGTGCCCACTGGCCGGACGGCGAGCATCACCTGCATGCCCGGGTGCCGGGGGTCTTCCTGCCCGAGGAGGGCCAGCCGGTCGGTCTGGCCCTGGATCCGTCACAGGTCTTCGTCTTTGCGGACGCCGCTGCCGGGGCGTGAGCGGCGCATCGCCAGGCTCAGCAGGATCACCGGGATGATCCCCACCACCACGATGGCCAGGGAGGAGGTCGAGGCCTCGGCGAGGCGCTCGTCCGAGGCCAGGTTGTGGGCCCGCACCGCCAGGGTGTCGAAGTTGAAGGGCCGCAGGATAATGGTGGCGGGCAGCTCCTTCATCACGTCGACGAAGACCAGGATGCCCGCCGCCAGCAGGCTGCCGCGCATCAGCGGCGTATGCACCCGGCGCAGGGTGCCGCCGGCGGTCTGGCCCAGGGTGCGGGAGGCGGCGTCCATGGAGGGGGTGACCTTGCCCAGGCTCGCCTCGATGGTGTTGAAGGAGACCGCCAGGAAGCGCACCACATAGGCGTAGACGAGGATAAAGGCGGAGCCGCTGAAGACCAGCCCGACGAGCATGCCGTAGTGCGTCTGCAGGTACTCGTTGAGGCGGCTGTCGAGCCAGGCGAAGGGGATCAGGATGCCCACCGCCACCACCGAGCCGGGGATGGCGTAACCCATGGCGGCGATGCGCGTGGCGGTGCGGGTCACGGAGGTGCGGCTCAGGCGCGCCCCGTAGCTGAGCACCACCGCCAGGCCCACCGCCATCAGCGCCGCCAGGGCGGCGAGGATCAGGCTGTTGCGGGCGAAGTCGATAAAGCGTCGGCCGAACAGGGAATCGCCCTCGGCGATGGCCATATCGAGCAGCAGCAGGCTGGGAATCAGGAAGCCGACCAGCACCGGCAGGGCGCAGGCCAGGAAGGCCCCCAGGCCGCGCAGGCCGCCCAGGCGATACTCCGGAAGCTGCTGATAGCGGCTCGAGGTATGGAAGTAGCGGCGCTTGCCCCGGGACCAGCGCTCCAGCAGCACCAGGGTCATCACGAACAGCAGCAGGCAGGCGGCCAGCTGGGCCGCGGCCACCGGTTCGCCCATGCCGAACCAGGTGCGGTAGATGCCGGTGGTGAAGGTGTCGACGCCGAAGAACTGCACCGCGCCGAACTCGTTGAGGGTCTCCATCAGCGCCAGCGACACCCCGCCGACGATGGCCGGCCGCGCCAGGGGCACGGCGATGCTCGAGAAGAGTCGCCAGGGCCCGCGCCCCAGGGTGCGGCCCACGTCCAGCACGCACACCGACTGCTCCAGGAAGGCGGCTCGGGCCAGCATATAGACATAGGGGTAGAGCACCAGGGTGATCAGGGTGGCGGCGCCCCCCAGGGAGCGGATATTGGGGAAGTAGTAGTCGCCGCGACCCCAGTCGAAGAGCTCGCGTAGCCCGCTCTGCAGGGGCCCCGCATACTGTAGGAAGTCGGTGTAGGCGTAGGCGATCACGTAGGTGGGCACCGCCAGGGGCAACAGCAGCGCCCATTCGAAGATCCGCCGCCCCGGGAAGCGGCACATCACCACCAGCCAGGCGGTGGCGGTGCCGATCAGCGCCGTGCCCAGGCCCACGCACAGCGCCAGGATCAGGGTGTTGGTCAGGTAGCGGGGCAGCACGGTCGCGGCCAGGTGCTGCCAGACGCCCTCGGTGGGCATCAGGACATGGGCCAGCACCGTGATCACCGGCAGGGCCACCACGGCGGCGATCACCAGGGTGAGCAGGGTCCAGGGGCTGATATGGGGCAGGAAGCGGCGAGCGGGTGGAGCCGCGGTCTGGCTGGGGGGGTGGGTCACGCGGGGCCTCCTGCCGGAGCACGATATAGAGTGAAATGGGACGAAATCTCAGCGACGAATCATAGCAGTTAGCCACCGGCTTGGCAGCCGTGGGGCGCCCCGCCGGCCTGGCTGGCGCCTGGTATCGCGTCGCGCCGCTGCTACACTGCGGCCCTCAGGAGGTGTCCCCCTTGTCGATGACCGAAGAACTCGCTCCCCTGCTGGCCTGGCGCGGTGCCCTGGCCGAGCGCCAGTGGCGTGGCCTGGTGTGGCTGGCCGGCGATGCCGAGGCGTGCCGGGCACGGGCCCTGGCGCTCTGGAATGCCGCCGCCTGGGCCCGGCCGCTATGGGTCGCCGACCATCCGCCCGCCGGGGTCGCGGAGCATGACCTGCCGCCCGGCAAGGCGCGCACCCGCCTGGGCGGCGAACATGACCTGATCGTCTTCGCCGCCCAGGGCGCAGGCGAAGGCTTCGACCCGGAGGCCTTCGGCGCCCTGGCCGGTACCCTGCGTGCCGGCGGCCTGCTGGTGCTGCTGACTCCCGCCGACTGGGGGGCGGCGCCCGATGCCGACTACCGGCGCCTGGCCGAGCACCCCTATCGGGTAGAGCAGCTTAGCGCCCGCTACCTGGCACGGCTGGCGCGGCTGCTGGCGGACGCCCCGGAGGTCCTGAGCTGGCGCCCCGGCACTGCGCCGCAGCCCCCCCGGCCGGGCGAGGCGGTGCCCGTGGCACCGAGCCCCGATGGCGACTGCCTGACCCGGGATCAGGCCGAGGCGGTGGCGCGGTTGGTCAAGCTGCGGCGTCGGCGTCCCCTGGTGCTCACCGCCGACCGCGGTCGCGGCAAGAGCGCCGCCCTGGGCATCGCCTGCGCCCGCTGGCTGGCCGCCGGCGAGCCGCGGATCTTCCTCACCGCCCCGCGTCCCGCCGCCCTGGAGGCGCTATTCGAGCGCCTCGCCGCGCTGTGCCCCGAGGGGCGTCGCCAGGGCAACGATTTCCGTCTCGAGGCCAGCGGCCAGGCGGTGACCTTCCTGGCCCCGGACGCCCTGCTGGCGGCCCTGGAGGCCGGCGAGATCGATGCCAAGGGGGGGCTGCTGCTGGTGGACGAGGCGGCGGCCATTCCCGCTCCCCTGCTGGGGCGCTGGCTGGGGCACTTCCCGCGGCTGGTCTTCGCCACCACGGTACACGGCTACGAGGGCTCGGGGCGCGGCTTCGCGCTGCGCTTTCGCGAGCACCTGGAGCGCCAGGCCCCCCAGTGGCAAGGGCTGCGGTTGATCACCCCGGTGCGCTGGGCCCCGGGAGACCCCCTGGAGGCGCTGACCGATCGCCTGCTGCTGCTGGACGCCGAACCCGCCGATCCACCGGCGGCGCTGCCGCCTGTCTCGGCCCCGAGTCGTCGGCGCCTGCCGTTGCTGGACGCCGAACCCGCTGACCCGCCGCCGGCGGCCCTGAGTCGTCGGCGATTGCGGCGCGCCGAACTGGCCGCCGACGAGCCACGCCTGCGGGCCCTGTTCGGCCTGCTGGTACAGGCCCACTACCGTACCCAGCCCAGCGACCTGCGCCAGCTGCTCGACGGGCCCGGGGTGCATATCACCAGCCTGGAAGCGAGTGGGGCGCCCCTGGGGGTGACCCTCTGCGTGGAGGAGGGGGGCTTTTCCGCCGAGCTGGCGGAACGGGTGGCCCGGGGAGAGCGTCGCCCCCGGGGGCACTTGCTGGCCCAGTCCCTGGCCGCCCATGCCGGCTCCCGGGCGGCGCTGCGGGCGCGGCTGCGCCGGGTGATGCGTATCGCCGTGCACGGTGACTGCCGCCGCCAGGGCCTCGGCGAGGCACTGCTGGCCGGCGAGCTGGCCCAGGCCCGCCACGACGGCATCGACCTGTTGGGCGCCAGCTTCGGCGCCGAGCCGGGGTTGCTGGCCTTCTGGCGCGCCGCGGGGTTCCGCGCGGTGCGCCTGGGGCTGACCCGGGAGGCCGCCAGCGGCGAGCATGCGGTGATGGTGGTCTGCCCCACCAGCCCCGCCGGCGAAGCCCTGGCGGCGACGCTGGCCGAGGGCTTCCAGGCCCTGCTGCCCAGCCTGCTGGCCTTCGAGCTCGAGGCGCTGGACCCCGAGCTGGCCCTGGCGCTGCTGGCGGAGGGAGCGGCGGGGCCCCTGACCCCGGTGCAGCGCCGCGACCTGGAGGACGTGGCCTTCGCCAAGCGCGCCCCGGCCCTGGCGCGCCCGGCCCTGCAGGCCGCCCTGCGCCGGGCGCTGGCCCGCGGCGCGCCCCGGGATGACCACGCCTGGCTGCTGGTGGCGGCGCTCTTCCAGGGCCGCGACACCACCTGGCTGGCCCGGTCCCTCGGACTTAGCGGTCGGCGCGAGGTGGAGGCCCGGCTGCGCCGGGCCCTGGCGGCGCTGGTGCCCTTTCTGGATGACCCGGACTAAAGCCGCTTTCGCCCTCTCGTAGGCGGTGGCCGGGTGTCGGGGGCGGGGAGGGGCTGACTGCCTTGGCGCGGTAAACGACTTTTCCTGGTCGTGACCGGCCGGTAAGGTAGGCCGGTTATCGACCGAACAGAGCCGCTATGAACGCACATCTCGAACAGCTCGAGCCGCGCCTGCTGTGGCGCCACTTCCGTACCCTGTGCAATACCCCGCGCCCCTCCGGCCATGAGGCGGCCCTGGTGGCGGCCCTCGAGGCCTGGGCCGAGGCCCGGGGCCTGGCCCATGATCGCGACGCCTATGGCAACCTGCGTATCCGCAAGGCGGCCAGCCCCGGGTGTGAGGCGGCCCCCGGGGTGATCCTCCAGGGTCACCTGGACATGGTGGCCCAGGCCAACGCCGATCATCCCCACGACTTCACCCGCGACCCCATCGACACCTATGCGGCGGAGGGCTGGCTGCACGCCCGGCACACCACCCTGGGCGCCGACAACGGCCTGGGGGTGGCCGCGGCCCTGGCGATCCTCGAGGACGAGAGCCTGGTGCATGGCCCCCTGGAAGCGCTCTTTACCCTGGAGGAGGAGTCCTCCATGGGCGGCGCCCTCAACCTCGCCGAGGGCTGGCTTCAGGGGCAACTGCTGCTCAACCTGGACTCCGAGGATCGTGGCCAGGTCTATGTGGGCTGCGCCGGTGGCGCCGACGTGGTGGTGGAGGCGCAGCTACCCACCAGTCCCCTGAGCGAGGAGGAGCGTCCCTATCGCCTGGCCCTGACCGGCCTGATGGGCGGCCACTCCGGCATCGATATCCACAAGGGGCGCGGCAACGCCAACCGTTTACTGATGCGGGTCCTGCGCGCCCTGGCGCCCTGCGAGGTGCGGTTGATCGACTACCAGGGGGGCACCCTGCGCAATGCCCTGCCCCGGGAGGCCTTCGCCACCCTGGCCCTGCCGGAGGACGAAGTGACTGCGGCCCAGGCAAGGCTCGAGGCCCTGGCGGCGGAGCTGCGCGCCGAGCTCAAGGGCGTCGACGAGGGGCTGCGCCTGACGCTAAGCCCCTGGGGCGACGAGGTCGAGGAGGCCCTGACCCCCACCGCCAGCCATCTGCTGGTGGACGCCCTGCACGCCGCCCCCTGCGGGGTCGAGAGGATGAGTGCCGAGCTGCCCGGGGTGGTGGAGACCTCCAATAACCTGGGGGTGGTGAGCCTGGCGGCGGGGCGCTTCCATCTCTGTGCCCTGGTGCGCTCCCTGCGCGATAGCGCCACCCGGGACCTGGCGGATCGCTTCCGCGCCCTGTTCGGGCTGATCGGTGCCCGCACCCGGGTGGAGAACGCCTATCCCGGCTGGACCCCCGACCCCGACAGCCGGCTGCTGGCGCGTTTTTGCGACCTGCATCGACGCCGCCTGGGCCGCGACCCGGAGGTCAAGGTGATCCATGCGGGGCTGGAGTGCGGCATCCTGGGGGGCAAGTACCCGGACCTCGAGATGATCTCCTTCGGGCCGCTGATTCGCGGGGCCCATTCGCCGGACGAAAGAGTCGAGCTGGACTCCGTCGAGGAGTTCTGGGGGCTGCTGCGGGCCCTGGTGGAGGAACTGGCCGACTCGTAGGTCGGATAAACGAGCCTCGGGCGAGGGCATCCGACATGGGGCGTCGGATGCGCCTTCGGCTTATCCGACCTACGCCGCCCCTAACGCAGAACGCCGCCCGACATGGGCGGCGTTCTGGTGGGTTTCTCGGATTGGCGTCCGGCTTAGCCCAGATAGGCGTTCAGCATCCAGACGGTCTTCTCCTGCTCGCGGATATAGTCGCCGGCCTGGGCGGCGGTGCCCTCGTCGTCGGCGTCCGAGGCCAGGGAGAGGATCTCCCGCTGCAGCTCGATCAGGGTCTGGTAGCCCTTGAGCACGCCGCGCACGCAGGCCTCGCCATCATGAACGTTCTTCTCCTCGGCGATGCGCGACAGCTGGGTGTAATCGCTGTAGGCGTGCACCGGCTGATGGCCTAGGGTCAGGATGCGCTCCGCCACCTCGTCCACCTTGGTCAGCAGGTCGGTATAGAACTCCTCGAACTTGGTGTGCAGCTCGAAGAATTGCGGGCCCTTGACGTTCCAGTGGTAGCCCCGCACGTTCATGTAGAAGACCTGGTAATTGGCCAGCAGCTCGTTGAGCTTCTCGGCGAGCTGGCTGGCGCTGGATTCGTGCAGGCCGATGGCATTGATATCGGACATCTGGGATGCCTCCTTGATCCTTGGGTGAATGCTGAGTCCAGTCTAGGCCCCGAGGGGGGCGATGATAAGACGTTTCTTATCATCGCTCCCATAGTCGGCCTTAATCGCGCACCGGCGCAAGGCGCCAGGCGCGGATCAGCCGGATCAGGCTCTCGGCGCGATCCGCCAGCAGCTCGTTGCAGCGCGTCAGGGCACTGTCCAGGTCCATGGGGCCGTCGGCCAGGGCGAAGGCGGCGGTGACGCCCTCGTCATGGGCGGCCTGCCACTGGGGCCCCAGGCGCCCCGCCAGCACCACGCAGGGGATCTCGGCGGCCCGGGCGCGGCGCGCCACGCCCACCGGCGTCTTGCCGGCCAGGCTCTGCCCATCCAGCTGCCCCTCGCCGGTGATCACCAGGTCGCTGCCCTCGAGCAGGGCGGCGAAGTCGACCTGCTCCATCACCAGCTCGATACCGGGGCGCAGGTCGGCGCCGAGGAAGGCGCGGGCGGCGAAGCCCATGCCCCCGGCGGCCCCGGCCCCGGCCAGGTCGCGATGCTCCTCGCCGAGGATGGCGGCGACCCGCTCGGCGAAGTTCGCCAGGGCGGCATCCAGGCGGGCCACCTGCGTCGCGTCGGCGCCCTTCTGGGGACCGAAGACGGCGCTGGCGCCGCGTTCCCCGAGCAGGGGGTTGTCCACGTCGACGGCGGCCTGCACCTCCAGCCCGGCCAGGCGCGGGTCCAGATCATCGAGCTCGAGGCGATCCAGCTCGGCCAGGGCCGCGCCACCGGGAGGCAGGGCCTCGCCGCGGGCATTCAGCAGGCGGGCGCCCAGGGCCTGGAGCATTCCCGCCCCGGCGTCGTTGGTGGCGCTGCCGCCGAGGGTCAGCAGCAGCCGGCGGGCACCGGCGTCCAGGGCCGCGCGGATCAGCTCGCCGGTGCCGAAGGTGGAGGCGTTCAGGGCGTCCCGCTCGTCCCGGTGCAGCGCCTCCAGGCCGCTGGCCTGGGCCAGCTCGACGAAGGCGGTGCGCGACTCCGCCAGCCAGCCCCAGGCCGCCTCGATGGGGCGCCCCAGGGCATCCTGCACCCGAGCCAGGCGGCGTTCGGCGCCGGTGGCGGCGAGCAGGGCGTCCAGGGTCCCTTCGCCGCCGTCGCCCAGGGGGCAGAGCACGCAGCTGGCCTCGGGGGCGGCGCGGCGGATACCCTGGGCGATGGCGGCGGCGGCATCGCTGGCCGCCAGGGCATCCTTGTAGCTGTCGGGGGCGATCAGGATCTTCATCTCGGGGTCTCCTGGGACTCGAGCCGTGGGCCGGCGGTCAAGCGGCGTCTCATTCGTCCGCATGTGCCGGGGGCGGTGCCGGGGTTACGCTGAGCATAAGAGCTGACCGGGCCCCTTGCACGTCCCGCGGGCTCTTGTAGATTTCCCGGGGCCCGGCGGGGGGCACGACAGCGACATGGCACTGGGCCCGATCAGCGCCGGCTTCTGCCGCGGCCTGAGGGCCACCATCGAGGAGACAACGATATGAAACGCGTCTGGTTTGGCGTCCTGGCCCCCCATGAGCTCGCCCCCTTGCTGGTCGAGCTTGGGGCCGAGTCGGGGCTGCTGCCTTGACTCGGCCAGGGCTGCGTCGGCTGGCCTGGCTGGTCCCGGCCGCCATCGCCCTGCTGAGCCTGTGGTGGCTCTGGCACTGGCAGTATGCCCAGGCCCAGGCGGAGGCCCGGCGCCATGCCGAGGCACGCCTGGCCCTCTATGGCAGCAGCCTGGAGGGGGCCCAGGAGCGCTTCACCTACCTGCCGGACCTGCTGGCGCGCCAGCCCCTGGTGCAGGCCGCCCTGCTCGACCCCGCCGGCGTCTTCCTGCCCCAGGTCAATGCCTACCTGGCGCGGGTCGCGGAACGCTCCGGCGCCGAGGCGATCTTCCTGGTGGACGCCGAGGGCATCACCCTGGCCAGCAGCAACCATGCCGGCCCCGACAGCTTCGTCGGCCACGATTACCGCTTCCGTCCCTATGTGCACGATGCCCTGGCCGAGGGGTGGGGGGAGTTCTTCGCCGTGGGCAGCACCTCCGGGCGGCCGGGCTACTTTATCGCCGCGGCGGTGGGCCAGGAGCGGGCGTCGCCCACCGGGGTGCTGGTGGTCAAGGTCTCCCTGGAGGCGCTGCAGACCGACTGGCGTCGGGCCGGCGAGCGGGTCCTGTTGATCGATGCCAATGGCGTGGTGATCCTATCCAGTCGTCCCGAGTGGCGCTATCGACGGCTCGGCGAGCTCTCGCCGGAGGCCCGGGCGGAGATCCGTGCCCAGCGCCAATTCATGGGACGGCCCCTGGCGCCCCTGGGTGAACGCTTGGGCGACGGTACCCTGCGCATCGGCGATCAGGGGCTCGGCGAGCGTTATCTGGCCAGTGCCTTGCCGCTGGCGACCCTGGGCTGGCGGATGCACTACCTGACCCCGGTGCGTCCCCTCTACGTCAGCGCCCGCAATGCGCTGATGGGGGGCGCGGCGGTGTGGGTGGCGCTGCTGCTGCTGGGGCTGTGGCTGCGCGAGCGACAGAAGCGCCAGCGCCTGCGCGAGCGGGAGGCACGGATCTATCGCGAGGCCAACGAACAGCTGGAGGCGCGGGTGGTGGAGCGCACCCGTGCCCTGCACGAGGCCCAGGCGGAGCTGGTGCAGGCCGGCAAGCTGGCGGCCCTGGGCACCATGGCGGCGGGCATCGCCCACGAGCTCAACCAGCCCCTGTCGGGGATTCGCACCTATGCGGCCAACGGCGAGCGGCTGATTCAGCGTGGGCGTTCGGAGGCCGCGGAGGAGAACTTCCGGCGCATCCAAGGGCTCTGCGAGCGCCTGGCCACCCTGATCCGCCAGCTCAAGCTGTACGCCCGCAAGGGCGGTGCCCGGGAGCCGGTCGACCTCTCGGCGCGCCTCGATTTCGTGCTGGAGCTGCTGGCCGAGCGTCTCGATAAGCAGGGTATCGAGGCGCTGGTGCGACGCCCCGAGGCCGAGCCGGCCTGGGTGCTGGGGGACGAGGTGCGCCTCGAGCAGCTGCTGACCAACCTCTTGCGCAATGCCCTGGATGCCCTGCGCGGCGTCGAGACGCCGCGACTGGAGGTGAGCATCGAGGCGGCCCCCTCGTGCTGGGTAGTGCGTATCGCCGATAATGGGCCGGGCATTCCCGAGGCGCTGCTCGACAAGCTCTTCGACCCCTTCTTTACCACCAAGGCGGTGGGCGACGGCCTGGGCTTGGGGCTCTTTATCAGCTTCGGTATCGTTCAGGACCTGGACGGCCGCCTCCAGGCCGGCAACAACGCGACGGGAGGGGCCTGGTTCCGGGTCGAGCTGCCCCGGGCCGTCGCCCCGGCGACAGACGAGAAAACGCATGAATGAGAGAGACCCCGCGTCGCTACCCATCTGGTTGGTGGACGACGATCCGGACGTCCGGGCGTCCCTGAGTCAATGGCTGGAGCTCTCCGAGCTCGCGGTGCGTACCTTCGAGCGTGGCCAGGCTGCCCTCGATGCCCTGGCGGCGGGGGAGCCCTGCGGCGTGCTGGTCAGCGACGTCAAGATGCCGGGCCTCGATGGCCTGGCGCTGCTCGACGCTGTCCAGGCCCTGGAGGAGCCGCCGCCGGTGGTGCTGATCACCGGCCATGGCGATGTGCCCATGGCGGTCGAGGCGATGCGCGCCGGCGCCTGGGACTTCGTCGAGAAGCCCTTCGCGCCGGAACGCCTGGAGGCCTGCGTGCGCCGGGCCCTGGAGCGGCGGCGGCTTGCTCAGGAGAACCGGCGGTTGCGCGAGGCGCTGCGCGAGGGGGACCTGGCCGCGCGGCTGCTGGGGGAGGCCCCGGCCATGGTGGCGCTGCGCCGGCAACTGGCCAACCTGGCCCCGACCCGGGCCAATGTGCTGGTGCTGGGGGAGACCGGCAGCGGCAAGGAAGTGGTGGCCCGCTGCCTCCACGAGGCGAGCGGCGCCGAGGGGCCCTTCGTGGCCCTCAATTGTGGCGCCATCGCCGCCGAACTGATCGAGTCGGAGCTCTTCGGCCACGAGAAGGGCGCCTTTACCGGGGCCATCGAGCGGCGCATCGGCACCCTGGAGCACGCCAGTGGCGGCACCCTCTTCCTCGACGAGGTGGAATCCCTGCCGTTGGCGGCCCAGGTCAAGCTGTTGCGCGCCCTGCAGGAGGGGGAGCTCACTCGCCTGGGCAGCAATGCGCTGATCCGTGTGGACCTGCGGGTGGTGGCGGCCACCAAGGAGGAGCTGCTGGCGCTGGCGGCCCGGGGCGGGTTCCGCGAGGACCTCTACTATCGCCTGGCCATCGCCGAGCTCGCGCTGCCGCCCCTGCGCGAGCGCCGCGAGGATATCCCCCGGCTCTTCTATCACTTTTGTCGCCAGGCGGCGGAGGTGCATCAGCGTCCGCCGAAGGAGCCGGATGCGACGCTGCTCGCCGCCCTGAGTCGTCACGCCTGGCCGGGCAACCTGCGCGAGCTGCGCAACATGGCCACCCGCTATATCCTCGACCTGGCGCTGCCCTGGGAGGCGTCGGCATCGGCGGCGCCCGCCGAGACGGCCTCCCTGGCCGCGCAGATGGAGGCCTTCGAGGCGACCCTGCTGCGCGAGGCGCTGAGCCGCCACGGGGGCAATATCCAGGCGGTGATGGAGGCCCTGGACCTGCCCCGGCGCACCCTCAATCAGAAGATGCAGCGCCATGGCCTGCGCCGCGAGGCCTTCCTGTCGCAGGAGGAGCGTGGATAATGTTATCTTGTTGCTTTTTCTGGGGGCCCCTCATGCCCAGCCCGAGACACCTGATACGGCGCGGCCTGTTGCTGCTGGGCGCCGTGCTGCTGCCCGCGGCCGCCCAGGCCCACCCCCACGGCTGGATCGACCTCAGCGTGCGGGTGATCCTCGATGATCAGGGGCGGGTCGAGGCGCTGCATCAGCGCTGGCGGATGGATCCCTTCTACAGCCTGGTGCTGCTGGAGGAGCTGGGTCGCGCCGAGGGCGGCGAGTCCATGGAGGCGCGCCTGGATCAACTGGGCCTGGAGATTCGCGACACCCTGGCCCCCCAAGGCTACTTTACCGAGCTGAGCCTGGATGGGGAGGCCCTGGCCCTGGGCGAGGTCAGCGAATACACGGTGATGGAGCGGGGCGGCCGGGTCGAGTTCATCTTCCTGCTGCCCCTGGACGAGCCTCGCCCCCTGGGCGAGGCGACCCTGCGCTACCGGGTCTACGATCCCACCTACTATATCGAGGTGGTTCACGAGGCGGACGAGCGAGTCCCCCGGGAGCAGGCCCTGGTGGTGAGCGGTGATCACGACTGCGAGACCCGCGTCCTGGCCGCCGACCCGGACCCGGCCCAGGTGGCCGAGGCGGCGCGCCTGGACACCGACGATCAGGCCCCGGAGGGCCTGGGCCGCTACTTCGCCGAGACGGGAGAGGTGCAATGTCGTATCTAACCGGCGTCGCCCATGAGCGCCGCGGAGATCACTTATGCCGGCGGTAATCGGTTTCCTGCGCTCTCCCCGGGGCTGGGGCGTCGCCGCCCTGGGCGTATTGCTGCTGGCCGGCGTGCTATGGCTGGCGCAGGGCGGGGCCCAGGGCCTCGGCCTGCAACTGGTGGCCTGGCAGCGCGACCTGCACCGGGCCCTGACCCTGGCGATCACCGAGCTCTCCGGCACGCCCTCGGCGGCGGCCTGGACGGGACTGCTGGGCATCAGCTTCGGCTACGGGGTCTTCCATGCCGCCGGGCCCGGACACGGCAAGGCGGTGCTCAGCACCTACCTGCTGACCCAGGGCGGCGCCCTCAAGCGCGCCCTGGCGCTCTCCTGCGCCGCCTCCCTGCTGCAGGCGCTGGTGGCCATCGCCCTGGTCACCGTGCTGATTCACGGCTTGGGCTGGCTGACCCGCCAGGCCATGGGCTCGGTGGTCTGGGTGGAGCAGGCCAGCTTCCTGATGGTGACCCTGCTGGGGCTCTGGCTCTGCGGGCGGGCCCTTCGCCGCCTCAGGGCCGGGCGCGTCTCGTCGCCGGGCGAGGCGCGCCCTCACCGGCCTCCCCCTTATGACCATCCGCACGACCACGACCACGACCACGACCACGACCACGACCACGACCACGACTGCGGTTGCGGCGGGAGTCACCACCTGAGCCCGGCGCAGGCCGGCGACTGGCGCACCGCCCTGGCCACGGTGGTGGCCATCGGGCTGCGCCCCTGCAGCGGCGGCGTCCTCTTGCTGGGGGCCGCCTCCCTGCTGGGGTTCTTCTGGGCCGGGGTGGCGGCGGTGCTGGTGATGGCCCTGGGCACGGCCCTGACGGTCTCGGCCCTGGCCCTGGCCAGCGTCCTGGCTCGGGACTGGGCACAGCGGCGCCTGGCCCGCCAGTCCCGTGCCGCCCTCGCCGGCCCCCTGCTGGGCTGGGCCGCCCTGGGCGGTGGCCTGGCCATCGCCTTGCTGGGCCTCACCCTCTTCGTCACCGGGGTCAAGAACCCCGCCTCGGCGCCGCTGCTGGGGGCGCCGCCGGCCGTCCAGGACGGCGAACCGAGGGCGCCTCGCCTCCCCTTCGGCGGCCAGTAGGCCGCCGCTTGATTACGCCTCCCCCAAGTCGAGTCCCTCGATAATCGCCAGGATCTCGTCGCGGCGCCGGGCCTGGCCGTCCGCGTCGTAGGGCTCGGCCCGGCCCTGGCCCCATACCGGGGCGGGCCAGGCGGCGTCCTCCTCGAATCGCACGATCACATGCAGGTGCAGCTGGGGCACCATATTGCCCAGGGTGGCCAGGTTGAGCTTGTCGCCGTCCAGGGTCTTCATCAGCCCTTCGCCCAGGGCCGTGGCCTCGCGCCAGAGCGTCGCCTGGTCCTCCCTCGACAGCTGATAGACCTCGGTGACCCCGGGGCGCCGCGGCACCAGCACCAGCCAGGGGAAGCGGGCGTCGTTCATCAGCCGGACCTGACAGAGGCCCAGCTCGGTGACGGGGAGAGTATCGGCTTCCAGCCGCGGGTCGAGGGTGAGGTCGCTCATGGGAGGCTCCTGGGTGGCAAGAAGTGGCCGGGGCGGGGGGCGTTATCGGCAACAGTTTGCCGATCGCCGGGGCGCCTTGACCAGTCGTCGACTCGGCGCCGTTGCTAATATGCTGATTCTAAAGATTATTGGGTAAGCTGGCAGGGATATCGCTCTAGTCGAGTGGCATAACCATAACAAGCCATCATCGACAGGAGAGATAGCATGCACAAGCGCCAGTTCCTCAAGTCCGCCCTTAGCCTCGCCACCGCCGCCGCCCTGGGCCTGGGTGCCGCCGGCGCCGGCGCCAGCGACGAGGGCGGTCAGTACATCATGGGCACCGCCACCACCGGCGGGACCTTCTATCCGGTGGGCGTGGCCCTCTCGACCCTGGTCAGGGTCAAGCTGGAGCCGACCCATAATATCGCCGTCTCCGCCATCAGCTCCGCCGGCTCCGCCGAGAACCTGCGCCTGATGGAAGACGGCCAGGCCCAGTTCGGCATCCTCCAGGCCCTCTATGGTGCCTGGGCCTGGACCGGCGAGGGCCCGGTGCCCCAGGCCTACGAGAACGTGCGCTCCGTCTCCATGCTATGGCAGAACGTCGAGCACTTCGTGATGCGCAGCGAGCTGGCCGAGACGGGCACCATCGACGATCTGACTCGCCTCTATGATCGCGGCTTCTCCATCGGCGCCCGCAACTCCGGCACCGAGGGATCCGGTCGGCAGATTCTTGCCGGTCTCGAGATCGACCCGGAGCAGATGGACCTGGCCTACCTGGGCTATGGGCCCAGCGCCGATGCCATGCAGAACGGCAATATCGACGGCATGAATATCCCCGCCGGGGTCCCCGCCTCCGCGGTCACCCGCGCCTTCGCCAATATGGGTGACGATATCGCCATTCTCGATATCACCGACGAGCAGTTGGCACGCATCAATAGCGCCTATCCGGTGTGGAGCCCCTACGAGATCGCCGCCGGCACCTACCCGGAGCAGGACGCGCCGGTCCAGACCATCGCTCAGCCCAATATCCTGGTGGTCAATGCCGATGTGCCGGAAGAGCACGTCTACCAGATCACCAAGGCGATGTTCGAGAACCTGCCGTTCCTCAACAATATCCACCCGGCGACCCGAGATATGGCCCTGGAGAAGGCCCTGGATGGCCTGCCCATGCCGCTGCATCCCGGGGCGGCCCGTTACTTCCAGGAGCAGGGGCTGGAGATCCCCGAGCACCTGCTGGAGGGCTGAAGCCCCCTTATCGCCCCCGGAGCATCAAACCATTCCTGAAGACCACGGGCTCGTGACCTCGGTACCTCGAGGCCCGGGGCTACTCTGGGGGCAGGCACTCCGCGAAGACGCTGTAGACCCATCCCTGGGCGCTCGGCTTTTTCATCCCTGAAAAAGACGCTTCGCTTCGACCTGCCCCCAGCGCCCCTCGGCGATTGCCACTGCGCCGATGTCACCGCGCCGCGGCCTCAGCGAGACCTGCTCCGACTCCCATCCACGCCTGCCCCACGAGACTGCCCATGAATACCATGCCTGCCCCCGAGGTACGCGACGAAGACGTCAGCGAGGCTCCCGAGCGCCTCGCGCATTCCTGGCTCGGTCGAGGGCTCTTCGCCCTGACCATCGTCGTGTCCCTGTCGCATCTCTACTTCAATACCCTGGGTACCCTCTCCGAGGTGTGGACCAGCGCCCTGCACTTCGGCATGTTCGGCCTGCTCTGTGCGCTCTCGGTACCCATGCTCAAGGCGCGTTCCGCCACCGGTCAGCGACTGGTGCTGGCGGTGGATGTGTTGCTCGGCCTGGCTGCCCTCGGCTGTGCCTTCTACCTGATCGGCTTCGAGGACGCCCTCTACGCCCGCGGGGTGCGCTTCTCCACCGCCGATTGGGTGGTCTCGATCCTCGCCCTGGCGCTGGTGCTGGAGTTCGCCCGGCGCACCACCGGCTGGTTTATTCCGGTGCTGTGCCTGGTGGCGCTGACCTATGTGGCCTGGTGGGGACGCCACGTGAGCGGCGTCTTCGGTTTCCCCGGTCTCAACTGGGAGACGGTGCTCTACCGCAGCTATATGGGCGGTGAGGGCATGCTGGGCTCCATCGCCCGCATCTCCTGGTCCTATGTGTTTATGTTTATCCTCTTCGGCGCCTTCCTGGTACGCTCCGGTGCCGGCGACTTCATCATCGAGCTGGCCCGCTGCGCCGCCGGGCGCTTCGTCGGTGGGCCCGGCTTCGTGGCGGTGTTCTCCTCCGGCCTGATGGGCTCGGTATCCGGGTCCAGCGTGGCCAATACCGTCTCCACCGGGGTGATCACCATCCCGCTGATGCGCAAGGCCGGCTTCCCGGCGCGTTTCGCCGCCGGCGTCGAGGCGGCGGCCTCCACCGGCGGGCAGCTGATGCCGCCGGTGATGGGCGCCGGGGCCTTTATCATGGCCTCCTATACCCAGGTCTCCTACCTGACCATCATCGGCGTGGCGGCCCTGCCGGCGCTGCTCTACTTCCTCTCGGTGGCGATGTTCGTGCGCATCGAGGCCAAGCGCAGCCATACCGAGGAGGTGGCCGTGGAAGAGGCGCCGCGCCTGCTCGAGGTGCTCAAGGGCGGCTGGCACTTCCTGCTGCCCCTGGTGGTGCTGGTGGCCTCCCTGATCTATGGCTTCACCCCCACCTATGCGGCGGGGATCGCCATCCTCTCGGTGGTGGTGGCCTCCTGGCTGTCGACGTCCCCGATGACCCCCAGGGCGATCCTCGAGGCCCTGGCGCTGGGCAGCCGCAACATGGTGACCACGGCGATCCTGCTGCTCACCGTGGGGCTGATCGTCAACGTGGTCTCCACCACCGGCATCGGCAATACCTTCTCGCTGATGATCACCGACTGGGCCGGCGGCAGCCTCTTGATCACCATCGTGCTGATCGCCGTCGCCTCCCTGGTGCTGGGCATGGGCCTGCCGGTGACCGCCGCCTATATCGTCCTCGGCACCCTCTCGGCGCCGGCGCTGTATAACCTGATGGCCCACGACCAGTTGCTGGAGCTGATCATGGCCGGCGACCTGCCGGAGCAGGCCAGGGCGATCTTCATGCTCGCCGCCCCGGAGCACCTGGAGGCCCTGAATGCGCCCATGGATGCCGCGGCGGCCCGGGAGCTGCTGGCCCTGGTGCCGGACGACTTCCGCGGTCAGCTCTATGAGCAGGCCCTGTCGCCGCATACCCTGACCATGCTGCTGGTGGCGGCGCATATGGTGATCTTCTGGCTCTCCCAGGACTCCAACGTCACGCCGCCGGTCTGCCTCACCGCCTTCGCCGCGGCGGCCATCGCCCAGACGCCGCAGATGCGCACCGGCTTCACCGCTTGGAAGATCGCCAAGGGGCTGTATATCGTGCCGTTGCTGTTCGTCTGGTCGCCGCTGATCACCGGCTCGCCGCTGGAGATGCTTACCGTCTTCGCCTTCGCCCTGTTCGGCATCTACGCCATTATCGCCGGCCTCGAGGGGTACCTGGAGAGCGAGCTGTCCTGGTGGCTGCGTCTGGCCATGTTCCCCATCGGTGCCCTGATGCTCTGGCCCCATGGTGAGCTCGTGCTCGACCTCTTGGGCCTGGCGCTCTTCCTGGGTATCCTGACCTGGAGTTCCCGCGCAGGACGCGCGTCGCAACAGGCATTGGCATGACGCTATTCGAAGGCCTGGCCCTGGTTGGCATCGGGGTCGTGGCCGGTTTCATCAATGTGCTCTCGGCGGGCGGGTCGATGCTGACCCTCCCGCTGTTGATGTTTCTGGGGCTGCCGCCCCAGGTGGCCAACGGCACCAACCGGGTCTCCATCGTGTTGCAGAGCCTCTCGGCGGTGACCAGCTTCCTGCGCGCCGGGGCCTCCCATATCGGCCTCGGCCTGCGCCTGGCGGTGCCGGCGGTGATGGGCTCGCTGCTCGGTGCCTGGTTGGCCCTGCGGGTCAGCGACGCCCTCTTCGAGGCGGTGCTGATCGCGGTGATGGCCGGTTCGGCGCTGCTGATGCTGTTGCCCCAGCCGCGCCTCGACACCCGGCCGCTCACCGTGGAGCGGCTGACGCCGGTGGTCTACCTGGCGATGTTTGCCATCGGCCTCTACGGCGGCTTTATCCAGGTGGGGGTGGGGATCCTCTTTATCGTCGTGCTCTATCGCCTGCTGCGCATCGACCTGGCCCAGGTCAACGTCTTCAAGGTGCTGATCATCCTGGTCTACACCCTGCCGGCCCTGGGGGTCTTTATCGCCTTCGGCCAGGTGCGCTGGGGCTTCGGCCTGCTGCTGGCCCTGGGCAGCATGCTGGGCGCCTGGCTCGCGGTGAAGGTCAATATGAGCCCCCGGGGCGCCCTCTGGGTGAAATGGCTGACCCTGACGGTGATCGTCGCCATCATCCTGCGCCTGCTATTCGCTTGACGTGTCTCGGAAGCTGCTAAAGTAAAGTCGATAGATATCTTCGGGTCGGTAACATACCAGGAGGGAATCGCGATGCGACGACTGATGGCATTGATGCTGGTGGCGGTATTCAGCTTGGGCCTGCTGAGCGGCTGCAATACCGTGCGTGGTGCGGGGCAGGATATCCAGGAGGGCGGTGAGGCCCTGGAGCGCTCCACCTATTGAGGGGGCGCCGTCGGCGTTATCCTGTTGCCGGGTCTGAGGGGGTGAGCTGGGGCTCGCCCCTTTTTCATGCGATCGTGCCGTTCGACAAGGAGTCCCCATGTTCAAGTCTTCCCTGACCCTGCTGCTGCCCCTGGCGCTGGCGGCCTGTACGATGGGGGCGCCGCCCCCGGCCAACGAGCCGGCCCCTCGTCCGCCCCGGGTCGGCCAGGGCGATGCCGGCCACCCGGGCGGTGGCGAGGATGCCTGCGGCGCCGAGCGGGTCCAGTCACGGCTGGGCCAGGCCTACGGCGAGGCATTGCATCAGGAGCTCGCCACCACCAGCGGGGCCCGCCAGGTGCGAGTGATGCGCCCCGGCCAGGCCCATACCCTGGAGTACCTCCACGACCGGCTGAATATTCGCCTGGACGAAGATGAGCGGATCACCGACCTCTTCTGCGGCTAACTAAAAGGGTTTTTCGCAGATCAGCGTGAAGCCACGGCATGGCAGACCTCCAGCTTGCTGTTGTGGGAGATGGCTTTAGCCGCGGTCCGACGTCTCGGCGATGTTGGCCGGCTCGGCCGATTTACATCTGCTTCCCCATCGCCTGCTGAAGCAGGCTCCTACCACCCCGGCGACCTTGTGCCAAGACAGGAACTGGCTTTAACCGAGGTCCCGCAATGGTATTCACGCCAGAGTGCGATGAACCACTAAAAAAGCGGCGCCTTACAGGGCGCCGCTTTTCGATGGCAGGGGAGGGCAGGGCTCAGTGAGTCTCGGCGCCGTAGTGCTGCTCCGCATAGTGGTTCTCGTGGGTGCGCCGCGCCTCTTCCTCGGCCTGCTTGCGCAGCTTCTTGCGCAGCGCCGCCTTCTCGAAACGCAGCTTCTGCATCGGGGTTTCCAGGTTGAGGGGCGGCACCTCCACCGGGGCACCCGCCTCGTCCACCGCCACCATGGTCAGGTAGCAGCTGTTGGTGTGGCGGATCACCTTGTCGCGGATATTCTCCGCCACCACCTTGACGCCCACCTCCATGGAGGAGCGCCCCACGTGGTTCACCGAGGCCAGGAAGGTCACCAGCTCGCCCACATGGATGGGCTGCTTGAACAGCACCTGGTCCACCGAGAGGGTCACCACATAGCTGCCGGAATAGCGGCTGGCGCAGGCATAGGCCACCTCGTCGAGCTTCTTGAGAATGGCGCCACCATGCACCTTGCCGCTGAAATTGGCCATATCGGGGGTCATCAGCACGGTCATGGCCAGCTCGTGCTGGCGGGGCATATCGTCGGTCACGGGAAGCTCCAGAGGCAATAAGCGTGCCCATGAGGATACCCGCTTCCCGCGGCGACTGCATAAGGGGTGGCGCCGACAGGCATGTCGGCGCCACTTCTGGCACAGCAGATCATAGATAGGTCAGCAGCAGGCTAATGATGACCCCGGTGACCAGCAGCTGCACCAGGCAGAAGCCCATGATGTCCTTGGCCTTGAGGCCGGCGATGGCCAGTACCGGCAGCGCCCAGAAGGGCTGCAGCAGGTTGGTCCAGGCGTCGCCCCAGGCCACCGCCATGGCCACCCGGGAGATATCCGCCCCCAGGGCCTCGGCGGCGGGCAGCATCACCGGGGCCTGGACCGCCCACTGGCCGCCCCCGGAGGGCACGAAGAGGTTGACCACCCCGGCGCTGAGGAAGGACCAGAAGGGCAGGGTCTGGGCGCTGGCGAAGGCCACGAAGCCCTCGGAGAGGCTCTGGGCCAGCCCCGACTGCACCATGATCGCCATGATGCCGGCATAGAAGGGGAACTGGATCACGATGCCGGCGCCGCCCTTGACCGCCTCCTGCAGGCTGATCAGCAGGTTGCGCGGGGTGCGGTGGAGAACGATGGCCAGGAACAGGAACAGGAAGTTGACGATATTGAGGTTGAGGCCGCCGCCGCGCAGCAGGAAGTGATCGACCAGGAAGAGCAGGCCGGGGATACCCACCAGCCAGGCCAGGCTGCGGCTGTTCTCCAGGCGATCCGCCGGACGATGGCGCGTCATGCCCTCCTGATCGGGTTCCTCCAGCAGGGCCGGATCGACATAGACGCTCTCCTCGTCGTCGGGGAGCATCAGCCGGTTGACCAGGGGCACGACGACGAAGAGCGCCGCCACGATGGCCAGGTTGAACCAGGCGAAGATGGTCTCGGAGGTACCCACCACGCCGATGCGGTCGACGGTGAAGTGCCCCTCGGTGGCGATGGTCAGGGGGATGGAGCCGGCCAGGCCGCCGTGCCAGACCACGAAGCCGGAGTAGGCACTGGCGATCAGCAGCCGGTAATCGACGCGGATCTGGCGGGCCAGCTCCTTGGCGAACAGCGCCCCGACCACCAGGCCGAAGCCCCAGTTGATCCAGCTGGCGGCCAGCGAGACCAGGGTCACCAGGACGATGGCGCCCGCGGCATTGCCGGCCTTGGCCGCCAGGCGTTGCAGCAGGCGCTTCACCGGCGGGGTATTGGCCAGCATGAACCCGGTCACCAGCACCAGCAGCATCTGCATGGAGAAGGTCAGCAGGTTCCAGAAGCCGTCGCCCCACATGCGCATCACCGCCAGCGGCGTTTGGCGCTCCACGGCGATGGCCGCGGCGGCGGCCACCAGGGTCAGCAGCAGGACGAAGACATAGGGGTCGGGGAGGTAGCGTTCGACCAGCTTCACCGCCGGCCGTGACAGGAACTTGAGCATGGCATATTCGCTTGTTGTGATATGGACTATCGCAACATACCCGAAACATCCCACGGCACGCTATCGACCTAAGGCTAGCTTGGGCTGTCCTGGGGACGAATCGGCGCGTCTCGCCAGCGGTGGCGCCGGTAATGCAGGTAATAGGCACCGAGGGTCGCCGAGCGCACCAGGGTGAAGAGCGTAAAGGCGAGCCACAGGCCGTGGTTGCCGAGCCCCTGGGTCAACCACCAGCCGGGCAGGTAGACGGCCAGGGCGACGAAGATGCTGTTGCGCATCTCGCGGCTGGCGGTAGCGCCGATAAAGACCCCATCCAGCAGGTAGCTCCATACCGCCAGCAGCGGCATCAGGATCACCCAGGGCAGGTAGTGGGTCGCGTTGGCGCGTACCTCCGGCAGGTCGGTGAGCAGGGCGATCAGCGTCGGGCCGCCCAGCCAGAAGGCCAGGCTGGCCAGGGCCGCGGTCACCAGCGAGAAGCGGGTGGCGCCGGCCACGGCGGCGCGGAACTCGTCCCAGCGCCCGCGGCCCACGGCGCGCCCGGTCAGGGCCTCGGCGGCATGGGCGAAGCCGTCCAGGCCGTAGCTGGTCAGCATGATGAACTGCAGCAGCACCGCATTGGCGGCGAGGATGGTATCGCCCTGGCTGGCGCCCTGGGCGGTGAAGAAGGCCATGGCGAAGAGTATCCCCAGGGTGCGCACGAAGAGGTGACCATTGACCCGGATCAGTTCGCCATAGGCGGCGGGGTGGCGCAGTGCCTGGCGATCGAGCCGTCCGCCCAGGCCGCGCAACTGGCGCCCGACCAGCCACAGGCCGAAGGCCAGGGCACTGTAGTCGGCGATGGCCGAGGCCAGGGCCACGCCCTTGCTGGTCATGCCCAGGCCGATCACGAACCACAGGTCGAGGAGAATATTGATGGTGTTGGTCAGCACCAGGATCATCAGCGTGACCCGGGAGTTCTGCTGGCCCAGAAACCAGCCCAGGATGGCGTAGTTGGCCAGCACCGCCGGGGCCGAGACGATGCGGATCCGGGCATACTCCCGGGCCAGCCCGGTGGCCGCCTCGCTGCCATCCAGCAGCCACAGGCCCAGCTCGATCAGCGGTCGCGAGAAGAGGATCAACGCCACGCCAATGGCCACCGCCAGCACCAGGGACTGGCCCAGCAGGGTGCGCACCTGGCTATCGTCGCCGCGCCCCAGGGCCTGGGCGGTCAGGCCGGTGGTGCCCATGCGCAGGAAGCCGAAGCCCCAGTAGAGGAAGCCGAACAGGGTGGCCCCCAGGGTCACCCCGGCCAGGTAGCGGGAGTCGGGCAGGTGCCCCACCACGGCGGTATCCACCAGGCCCAGCAGGGGCACGGTGATATTCGACAGAATGATCGGCCAGGCCAGCAGCCAGATGCGGCGGTGTGGGGCGATGGGCACTAGACTTTCCTGAGAGGTAGCGACGGGCGGGCAGGATAGCCCCGGCATGGGGCCAGCACAAATCGCGCCGCGTCAGGATCATCATCAAGGGGAGAATAGCGATGCGAGGAATCAAGCGAGGGGTAATCGCCTTGGGTGTCGCCCTGGCGCTGGTCAGCGGCGCCGCGGGGGCCCGGGAGGGCGTCATGGAGCAGCGCCTGGCGGCGCAACCCAGCGGCGGTGCGATGATCGCGGATGCGCTGATCGGGCGCCCGCTGCTGGCCGCGGCGACCCTGGGAGGCACGGCGCTCTTCCTGGTCTCGCTGCCCTTCAGCGCCCTGGGAGGGAACGTGGAGGCGGCGGCGGAGACCCTGATCAAGACCCCGGCGGAGGCCACCTTCCGGCGCTGCCTGGGGTGCAGCGTCAGCCGCCGCGCCGACGAGTTATAGCCTTCACCGTAAAATGACGCCGCTGGTACCTAGGGCTATCGCCGTGGGAGTGGCTAAGGGGCGCTGGGGGCAGGGCAGAGCAAAGCGTCTTTATCATGGACGATAAAGCCGAGCTTCCAGGGAAGGATTTACAGCGTCTTTGCGAGCCCTGTCCTCAGATTAGCCACGCGCCGACGAGTTATAGCGGCTCGGCGCAAAAACGAACGCCGGTGCCCTCCCTCGAGGGCACCGGCGTCGTCGTGAGACGGGCTGGCGTCAGGCCGCGGTGATGCGCTGATACTTCTCCATCAGCTGCTCCCGGGTCTCCTCGCGTTGGGGATCCAGGGGGATGCAGTCCACCGGACAGACCTGCTGGCACTGGGGCTCGTCGAAGTGGCCGACGCACTCGGTGCACAGCGCCGGGTCGATCACGTAGATTTCTTCCCCCGGCGAGATGGCGCCATTGGGGCATTCGGGTTCGCAGACGTCGCAGTTGATGCACTCGTCGGTGATCATCAAGGCCATGGGGCTACCTCAGAGAATTGCCTGAGCCGCTTTTCCGAGCGGCTAACTCAGGTATTGTAATGCGCTTTCAAGGCCTCGACGACCCTGGGGTGGACCAGCTTGGAGACGTCGCCGCCCAGGTTGGCGATCTCCCGCACGATGGTCGAGGAGATATAGGAGTTCTGCACCTCGGGGGTCAGGAAGAGGCTCTCCACGTCCGGCGCCTGGGCGCGATTCATGTTGGCCAGCTGCAGCTCGTACTCGAAGTCCGAGACGGCGCGCAGGCCGCGCAGGATGATGCGGGCCTGCTGGGTCTCGAGAAATTCGGTGAGCAGCCCCGAGAAGCCCATCACCTCGACGTTAGTGATGTCGGCGACCACCTCGCGGGCCAGGGCGACCCGGGCATCCAGGTCGAGGGTCGGGCGCTTGCCGGGACTGGCGGCGATGGCCACGATCACCCGGTCGAACATGCGCGCGGCGCGCTCGATCAGGTCGGTATGGCCATTGGTGATGGGGTCGAAGGTGCCGGGATAGACCACGGTGTTCATGGGCGGTGTCCTGTACCGATCATCGGGGGCGGGCCTCAGGGTAGCGAAGGCGCCCCGCGGCGACAATGTTATCGCCGGGGGCGCCGCCTCGTCCCCGGCACTTGGCCCGGCCGAGGCGGCGCCTGCCGTCAGTCGTCGAGGCGGCCGAAGGGGTTGTCCACGGCCAGGGAGACCGGCTGGGCATAACCGGGGATGCGCAGCTCCTGGTCGTCGATCTCCAGCTCCGGTCCCTCCAGCACCCCTTCGCCGAAGCGGTACTGAACCCGGAACTGGCCCTGGTCGGCCTGCGCCCAGTAGGCCTCGGCGGTGGCTTGGGTGGCGTCGCGCTTGGCGCGCCAGGCGGCCATGGCGGCGGCGCCGTGGCGCTGCTCCAGCAGCCGCTCGGTGACCCGCGGCGAGAGCACCAGGCCGGTGGCGTTGTTGCCGCCGAAGCCCTTGGCGTTGATCAGGCTGGCGTCGGCGTCGAAGGCCCGGGGCGTGCGCGAGAAGGTCAGGCGCTCGGCGTGCACGTCGTCGGCCACCGCGTCCAGGGTGGGGATGCCCGGCAGCAGGCCATGGGCGAAGCTGCCCAGGGCGCTGGCGATCTGGTCGCCGGCGGCGCTGCCCTGGGAGTGCCCCACGAAGGCCTTCACCGCCACCACCGGCCAGGCCTCGATGCCGTAGGCGTCGGCGATGCGATCGAAGACATGCGACTCGGTGATCCGGTTCTTCGGCGTGCTGGTGCCATGGGCATGCAGGAAGGTGCGATGGCGCAGCCCCTCCTCGCCGAGGATCTCCCGGGCCAGGGCGGCGGCCTTGCCCAGGGTGATGTAGTTGCCGATGCCGGGGGCCGAGATGGAGCGCTTCCAGCCGTCGGCATTGGCGAAGACGCCGGGCACGGAGCCGAGGATCCGCGCCCCCACCTCCAGGGCCAGGGCGTCATCCATCAGCAGCACGAACTGGCTGGCCTCGGCGATGGTGAAGCCGCAGTTGCGGGCGAAGGGGCGGCAGGCGCGCTGGTAATCCTCGTCGGTGAGCAGCTCCAGGGCGTCCAGGGCCTTGAGGCTGTCGTCGTCGGCCAGGGCGCCCATGGCGCGGAAGCCCTCGATGATCTCCGGGGTGATGGGCGCGTCCGAGGTGCCCACCATCACCACCCGGCGGCGACCGCTGCGGATGTCCTCCACCCCCAGGCGCAGGTTGTAGAGGAAGCTGGCGCAGGCGCCCTGGATGGCGCCGGTGGCCCCCACGCTGCCCAGCACATAGGCATTGAGGAAGTCGGCGGGCATCTGCCCGTAACCCAGGGGCATCTGCTTGGAGGTGGCGCGATTGCCGGAGACGAAGCTCTTCAGCAGGCCGCCCCAGCCGGCGTCATCCAGTTGGCCGATGGAGTTGCCGGCATAGACGGCGATGGCATCCGGGTCGAGGCGGTCGCGCAGTTCTTCCCAGGCCAGGCCGCTGTCGCCCAGGCAGTCGGAGGCGCCGAACACCGCCATGGAGAGGCCCCGGGGGTGGTGCACGCTGCGGTAGAGACGCTCCGGCTCGAAGCCGCTGGGCAACTGGCCGGCGGCCCGTACCTGGGCGGCGCGGCGTTCCGGCAGCAGCACATCGAGATGGCCGGCGGGGACGGTGACCTCCACCTGGCGACGGTCGAGCTCGCGCACCTGCCAGGTCTCCGGAAGTGCCTCGGGAAGCTGACGGCGGCGCAGCCGAAACACCAGCGGCGCCTCGATATCGAGACGCGCCTGGCGATTGGCGGGAAGGCCGTCGGCGCCGAAGCGGGGATCCTCGATGCGCCGGATCAGGGTGTGGTCGAGAATGCGCTGACGGTACCGCTCGACGACCTCGGCGGCGGCGAGGGGCTGGTCGCCCGCGTCGTGCCACTGGCCATCGGCGGCGCCGGCCAGGCGCATCAGGGCGGCCAGGCCGAGCAGCGTCTCGGCTTGGGCGGATTCGGGCAGGGCCTCGAGGATGGAGCGGCGATAGGCCTGATGCCCCGAGGTTCTGCCGGCGGCATTGACGCCCCCCATGCCGACGATCACCGGTAAGTGTGACAAGCCGGATTCCTCGTTGTGCTGATTGATCGTGGAGTCATATTCGAGTAGGAGCCGGATGATAGCACCCCGGCTTCGCCCCCGTCATGCGGGGCTCATGGGCCGGCACCGGAAAAAGGTTGAAACGAATGTTTGAACCCTCCTCTTCTTCGGGCTATCATGAAACGGCTGTTTGAGTCATACGAGTTGGTGTTGGCGCGTCCCTTCCTGCGGATGCGCCATTTTTTTATCGGCCCGCATTGCTAGAATAGGCGTTCACTCTTGCTCTGGCCTGCTGTCATGGATGCCAACTCCCGCGTGATCCTCTCCAATCAGACGGGTCCCCACGACGACCTGGCACGCCGGGTGGCGCGGGCCCTGACGCACCCGCTGCGCAAGCCGGTGGCCGAGCATACCCGGGCCGCCTTCGCCGCGGCCCAGGCCTGGCTCGCCGACCAGCACAAGCCGCTGATCCTCGACTCGGGCTGCGGCGTGGGGCTCTCCACCCGCGAGCTGGCGCGACGCTTCCCCGACCATGCACTGATCGGCGTCGACCGCAGCGAGAGCCGGCTGACCCGGGAGCATGGCGAGCTTCCCGCCAATGCCCGGCTGGTGCGCGCCGACCTGGTGGATTTCTGGCGCCTGGCCCTGGACGCGGGCTGGCGCCCCGAGCGCCACTACCTGCTCTACCCCAACCCCTATCCCAAGGCGGCCCACCTCAAGCTGCGCTGGCAGGGGCATCCGGTGCTGCCGGCCCTGCTGGGGCTGGGGGGGCGCCTGGAATTGCGCTCCAACTGGCGGCTCTACGTGGAGGAGTTTGCCCTGGCCCTGACCCAGGCCACCGGCATCACCGCCGAGGTCGAGGCCTACCGGCCCGAGGGGGAGGCCTATCTGACGCCCTTCGAGCGCAAGTACCACCTGAGCGGCCAGGCCCTGTGGCGGCTGGTGGCCCGGCTGCCGCATGCTCCCGACCTGATGCCCCGCCCCTGACGCCGCCGCCCAAGCCGGCTAGAATGGCTCGCCGATCCGGGCACCGCCGTGACAAGGAGCATTTCATGGCCTACCTCTACCTGGCCCTGGCGATCATCGCCGAAGTGGCCGCCACCAGCGCCCTCAAGTCGTCCCAGGAGTTCACTCGCCTGGGGCCGAGCCTGATCGTGATGGGCGGCTATGCCACCGCCTTCTATCTGCTGACCCTGGTGCTGCGCACCCTGCCGGTGGGCATCGCCTATGCCTTCTGGGCCGGCCTGGGCATCGTCCTGGTCACCCTGGTGGCCATGCTGGTCTACGGCCAGAAGCCCGACCTGCCCGCCATCCTGGGGATCCTGCTGATCGTCGCCGGGGTGGTGGTGATCCAGGCCTTCTCGCAGATGTCGCCCCACTGAGCCCTTCCCTACGTCGAGCCCCTCGGAATTCCCCATGTTGCGTTCTCTCGTGCTGTTTTGTGCCCTGTTGCTGCCCCTGCCGGCCCTGGCGGACGGCTTTACCCATCTGGCCGGCCTGGTGGAGCGGGGCTTCGCCGTGGGCGCCGAGGCACGGCTGCTGGGCGATGGCGCCGCCCCCGGCGAGTCGCTCGGGGCGATCGAGCCGCGTCGCCAGCTATCGCCGGCCTCGGTCTCCAAGGCCTACCTCGCGGCGGCGGCACTCAGCGAATGGGGCCCCCAGCACCGCTTCACGACGCGCCTGGTGACGCCCGGCCGCGTGGATCGAGAGGGCGTGCTCGACGGCGATCTGATCCTCGAGGGCAGCGGCGACCCGGGCCTGGTGGCCGAGGACCTGTGGAAGCTGGTGCAGGGCCTGCGTCAACGTGGCGTCACCGCGATCCGCGGCGATCTCCTCGTCAGCCAGTGGCGCTTCGGCCCCGTGGCGTGCGTCACCACCGACCGCTGCCAGTCCCGCCGGCGTGCCGCCAATGCCTACAGTGCGCAGCTCTCCGCGGCGGGGGTCAATCACGGCAGCTGGTGTCTGTCGATTCGCCCGGGGGCGGTGGGCGAGCCGGCCCGGGCGCTGAGCTGTGATACCGCCGAGCCCCTGCTGCCCCTGGATAATCGCATCGACACCGTGGCCGCCGGTGGCGGCACCGAGTTCAGCGTCGAGCGGGCCGGGGAGGCGGGCAGCGAGCAACTGATCCTGCGCGGGCGCATCGCCGCCGATGCCGCGCCCCGCAACGTGCATCGGGCCAGCGCCGACCCCGCCTGGCAGACCGCCCAGACCCTGGGCGCCCTGCTGGCCCAGGCGGGCATCACCGTCGACGGCGCGCCGCGGGTGACCCGGGAGCCCCCGCCGGTCGAGGTCGCTACCCTGAGCGCGGTGGAGGGGCGCTCCCTGCAGGAGCTGCTGCTGGGGGTGATGCACTACTCCAATAACTACATGGCCGATGTGCTGACCCTGGGGCTCGCCGAGGGCAGCCAGGACCTGCCGGCGGCCGGCGGCGCCCTGGCCGGCTTCGCCGAGGCACTGCCCAACCACGGCCCCCTGACCCTGGACAGCGGCAGCGGCCTGACCACCACCAACCGCACCACGGCCGCCGGGGTCAATGTGCTGCTCGAGCACATGTACCGTCGGCCGGCACTCTTTCCCGCCTTCGTCGCCGGCCTGCAGTCGCCGGCCACCGGGGTGATGCGCTTTATTCGCCGCGGCGGCGACACCTTCCAGCACCATGTGATGCTCAAGACCGGGACCCTCAATCAGCCCTTCGCGGTGCGCGCCGCCGCCGGCTACTTCCGCACCGCCAGCGGCCGCTGGGGCGTCTTCTCGGTGCTGGTCAACGGCAACGGCACCACCCCCTACCTGAGCTGGCCCGAGGTGCTCGACCCGCTGGCCCGGGATCTCGAGGCGATGATTCAGTCGCGCTGAGCCACCAGTTCCACCAGGTTGCGCAGGGCCGGGGCGTCGTTGTCGGCGCGCCAGACGAACCACAGCGGCATCTCGCAGGCGCGTAACTCGGGGAGCTCCACGAAGCGGATGCCAGGCATGGGGTGACAGCGGCTGGCGGCGGGCAGGATGGCGATGCCCAGCCCCGCCGCCACCATGCTGAGGATGGCGATATTGTCGGCGCCGTACTGCACCACCCGGGGATGAAAGTCGAGGCGCTGGAAGTGGGCCTGCATGCGGTCGTAGTAGACCGGCGAGGCGCTGCGGAAGCCCCACACGAAGTCCGCCTCGGCGAGATCGCTCAGGCGCGTCGGTGGCACCTCGGCCCAGGAAGAGCCCTCCGGCACCGCCAGGATCAGGTGATCCTCCTCCAGTCGCCGGGCCTCCAACCCAGGGTGGTCGCCATCGTCCAAGTAGAGGATACCGGCATCCAGGCGACCCTCCCCGAGGCGTTCCAGCTGCGGTCCCGAGAGCAGCGGGAAGACCTCGAAGGCGACCCGCGGATAGCGATCCCGATAGCGCCGCAGCAGTCCCGCCACCTCCGGCATCCAGAGGTGGGTCACCGTCACCCCCAGGCTGACCTTGCCCTCCAGCCCCTGACCCAGGGCCGTGAGTCGCGCCCTGAGCCGGGTACGCCGATCGAGCAGCGCCTGGGCTTCCTCGAAGAGCGCCTGGCCCGCCACCGTCAGTCGCATGCCGCGGGCATGGCGTTCGAAGAGCCGTGTCTCCAGGTCCTCCTCCAGCAGGCGAATCTGCCGGGTCAGCGCCGGCTGGGCCACGTGGACTCGGCGGCCGGCCGCCGAGACCGAGCCGGCCTCTACCACGGCGACAAAGTAGTGCAATTGGCGAAACTCCATGAGCCCCCTCGAGAAACCCATATCCAATTGGCATGGGTGGTATCCAATATAGATATTTTTTCTATCTCTCGGCCTGCGTCATAGTCAAGGGACAATCCATAACAAGACTCGCCACGGCGA
The DNA here is from genome assembly GCF_023708045.1 of Halomonas sp. NCCP-2165. Lineage (NCBI taxonomy): Bacteria > Pseudomonadati > Pseudomonadota > Gammaproteobacteria > Oceanospirillales > Halomonadaceae > Halomonas > Halomonas sp. NCCP-2165. Next base: position 131,914 of record NZ_BRCY01000003.1, on the reverse strand, counting down.
GCGGGACGACCCTCGATGAACAAGACCTATCACTGGCTGGTGGGGCTGCACTTCACCCTGTGCACCCTGGCGATGATCTGGCCAGGCGCGCTGATCGCCAACCGTATCGAGCCCATGCTGCTCGGCCTGCCCTTCCTGTTCTTCTGGTACATCCTGTGGATGCTGGTGCTCTTCGCCGGCATGTGGGTGGCCTTCGTGGTCCGTCACGGAGGGCGCCGCCATGATTGATTCGCTGATCATCGTCGGCATCACCCTGACCTATCTCGCCGGCGTGCTCTGGGTGGGGCTGCGCGCCCGCGGCCAGCAGAATTCCAGCCTGGAGGGCTATGTGGCCGGCGGCCGTCACGTGGGCGTGGTGATCCTGTTCTTTATCCTCGGCGCCGAGATCTTCTCCGCCTTCGCCTTCCTGGGGGCCCCGGGCTGGGCCTATCAGCACGGCGCGCCGGCCTTCTATATTCTCGCCTATCTGTCGCTAGTGCCGATCACCATCTGGTCCCTGGGGCCGCGGGTGGCGGCCCTGGGCCGCGAACGGGGCTACCTGACCCAGGGCGACATGATCGCCGATCACTACCGCAGCAAGCCGCTGGGGTTCCTCGCCGGAGTGATCGGCGTGCTGGCCCTGGTGCCCTACCTGACCATCCAGATCGCCGGCGCCGGCCTGCTCTTCCAGGCCGCCACCGATGGCCTGGTGCCCTTCTGGCTGGGCGCCCTGCTGGCCTTCCTGGTGGTGGCCGCCTACGTGTTCTGCAGTGGCCTGAGCGGCATCGGCTGGACCAACCTGGTGCAGGGCATCATGATGATCGCCATCGCCTGGTTCCTGGGACTATCCATCTCCGAGCGCCTCTATGGCGGCGTCGGCGAGATGTTCGTCCAGATCCAGCAGGCGGCGCCGGAGTACCTGACCCTGCCCGGGGCCACCGGCATGAACTGGGGCTACTTCAGCACCGCGGTACTGGTCAGCGCCTTCGGTGGCGCCATGTGGCCGCACCTGTTCATGAAGTTCTACTCCGCCGACAGCGGCAAGACCCTGCGCAAGGTCAGCGTCTTCTATCCACTCTATGCCTACCTGCTGGTGCCGCTGCTGTTTATCGGCTTCGCCGGCATCCTGGTCTTCGCCGACACCCCCCTGGAACGCGCCGATACCGTGCTGCTGCGCATGGTCATGGAGGTGGCCGACTTCTCGCCCTGGGTGATCGGCCTGATGCTCTCGGGGGCCCTGGCCGCGGCCATGTCCACCGGCGCCAACCTGGCGCATACCGCGGCCATCGTGCTGGTGCGCGACGTGGCCGGCCCCACTCTGATGAAAGGGGCCAGCGAGCAGACCGTGGTCAGCGCCACCCGCTGGAGCGTGTTGGGGTTGTCGCTGATCGCCTACCTGTTCGCCCTGGCCAATCCCGCCTCTCTGGTATTGCTGCTGCTCGGTGCCTACGGACTGATCGTCCAGCTCTTCCCGATGGTCATCGGCGCGCTCTTTATGCCGCGGCTGCGCCGCGCCAGCGTGATGGCCGGTGCCCTGGTCGGCAGCCTGGCCTACCTGCTGATGGACTTCGTCTGGAGTTCGCCGCTGGGCTGGCACGCCGGCGTCTGGGCCATGCTGCTCAATGTGCTGGTGGTGGCCGTCTGGCAGGGGGCGACCCGCGCCGGTGATGCCGCCCTCTCTCGTACCCAACACTCTTGACCCCATGGAGGCCATAATGACCACGCCAACCGATCTCAAGGAGGCCCTGGAGGCTCGGGTAGAAGACGCCTTCGCCCAGGTCCAGGCCCTCTACCGCCAGCTTCATCAGCATCCGGAGCTGCCCTTCCAGGAGCACGAGACCGCCGCCCGGCTCGCCGAGTCCCTGGAGGGTCTGGGCTTCGAGGTGACCCGCGGGGTGGGGGGCACCGGGGTAGTGGCTCTGTTGCGCAACGGCGAGGGACCCACGGTGATGCTGCGCGGCGATATGGACGCCTTGCCCATCGCGGAGCAGACCGGTCTCGATTTCGCCAGCACAAGCACCGCGGAGACGGAGGGCGGGACGGTGCCGGTGATGCACGCCTGTGGTCATGACCTGCACAGCAGTTGCCTGGTGGGCGCCGGGGCGGTGCTGGCCGGCCTGCGCCAGCGTTGGTGGGGCACCCTGATGCTGGTCTGCCAGCCCGCCGAGGAGGTCTTCGGCGGCGCCCGGGCGATGCTCGAGGATGGCCTTTATACGCGCTTCGCCCGGCCCGATGTGGTGCTGGGCCAGCATAATATGCCCGCCCGGGAGGGCACCGTCGGGCATATCGCCGGCAGTGCCATGGCCGCCGCCACCACCCTGGGGGTGACCATCCACGGCGCCGGAGGCCATGGCTCCATGCCGGCTCAGGCCATCGACCCGGTGGTGATCGCCGCCCATGTGGTGACCCGGCTGCAGAGCATCGTCGCCCGTGAGGTGCCGCCGGAGGAGACGGTGGTGGTCACCGTGGGCAAGCTTCACGCCGGTACCCAGGGCAATATCATCCCGCATACGGCGGAGCTGGAGATCAATGTGCGTGGCTTCGACAATGCCCTGCACGCCCGGGTGCTGGAGTCGATCCGCCGTATCGTGCGCTGCGAGTGCGAGGCGGGGCGCGCCCCCCGGGCCCCGGAGTTCCGGGTGCTCTCCGAGACCATCGCCCTGCATAACGACCCGGAGGCGGTGGCTCGGGTGCGCCGGGCCCACGCCGAGCAGTTCGGCGAGGACCGTCTCTTTCCCATGCCGCGGCTCAACGGCAGCGAGGATTTCCCCTACTTCGGCGATGCCGAGGCGGGGGGCTTCAGTGGCGAGGCGATCCCCTGTGTCTACTGGTTTATCGGCGCCACCCCCGAGGCGCGCTGGCACGAGACTCCGGGGGAGGGTGTGGCCGAGAAGATGCGCCACCTGGAGATGCCTCACTCCCCCTACTATGCCCCGGGGCAGGCGGCGACCCTCAAGACCGGGATGGCGGCCCTGGCCAGCGGCGCTCTGGCCTATCTGGGCACCTAAGGGACGACTTCCTCAGTATCGCGGCGGGCCTATTGCACCCGCGCCAGGATGGCGTCCACCTCGCGCATCAGCGGGGTGTCCGCCTCGCCCCGGCGGCGGCTGCAGATCACCGGCGTGGTCAGGCTGGTATCGGCCAGGGGCACATAGTCGATGCCCTGGCGCTGCACGTTGCGCACCTGCTCCGGCACCAGGGTGATGCCCAGGTTGGAGGCCACCAGCCCCAGGGCCGTCTGCAGCTCGTTGGTCTCCTGCACCACCTGGATCTTGAGGCCGCGGCGGTGGAAGAGCCCCTGCACCATGTCCGCCAGGCTGGGGCGGGGCCGCGCCGGGAAGAGGATCAAGGGGTAGCGGGCCAGCTCCTCCAGGCTGGGCCGGGTGCCCTCCAGGGGGTGGCCCGTGGGCAGCGCCGCCAGCAGCGGCTCGTCGAACAGCACCCGCTGCTCCACGTCCGGGTCGTCCACCCGCAGGCGGCCGAAGCCGATATCGATGCGTCCCGCCTTGAGGGCCTGGATCTGCTGCACCGTGGTCAGCTCCACCAGGCTCAGCTCCGCCTTATCCTTTTGTCGTAGTTCCCGGGCCAGCAGGGGCAGTTGACCATAGAACACCGAGGGCACGAAGCCGATGCTGAACAGCGGCCGCTGGCTGCGCTCCATGCGGCGGATGGTGGCGGTGCTGGTCTCCACCTTGTCGAGGATCTGCCGGGCATGCTCGTAGAAGACCTGACCGGTGGCGGTCAGGGCCAGCCCCTGGGGGCCGCGCCGGAACAGTCGGCTGCCCAGCTCCTCCTCCAGGGCCTTGATCTGCCGGGAGAGCGGCGGCTGGGTCATATGCAGCCGCTGGGCCGCCCGGGTGAGGTTGAGCTCTTCGGCCACCAGGCAGAAGAGACGCAGATGACGCAGTTCCATCATACTTCCTGAGGTATGGCAGGGTTTCCAAACGATATTGGTCCGAGGCCCGAAAGGCAATCACACTGGAGGCGTTCACTGCTTCCCTGAGGTGCTCCCCGCCATGTCCGCCGTTATCCAGTCCATCGACACCCTGCTGGTCGATCTGCCGACCATTCGCCCCCATCAGCTCTCCATGACCACCATGGCCTGCCAGACCCTGGTCATCGTGCGCCTGCGCGACAGCGATGGCATCGAGGGCCTGGGGGAAGGCACCACCATCGGCGGCCTGGCCTATGGGCCGGAGAGCCCGGAGAGCATCAAGCGCAATATCGACACCTACCTGGCACCCCTGTTGATCGGGCAGGAAGCCGACAATATCAATGCCCTGCGTGCCCGTCTGGCGCGTCATGCCCGGGGCAATATGATCGCCAAGTCGGCGCTGGAGACGGCGCTGCTGGACGCCCAGGGCAAGCGCCTGGGGCTGTCGGTGGCCGAGCTGCTGGGCGGCGCCCGCCAGACCCACCTGCCGGTGCTCTGGACCCTGGCCAGCGGCGATACCCAGAAGGATATCGACGAGGCCGAGCTGCGCCTGGAGCAGCGCCGCCACTGCGACTTCAAGCTCAAGATCGGCGCCCGTAGCGTCGCCGAGGACGTGGCCCATGTGGCGGCCATCAAGGCGGCCCTCGGCGATCGCGCCAGCGTGCGGGTCGACGTCAACCAGGCCTGGGACGAGACCAGCGCAGTGCGCGGCATCCATGCCCTGCAGGAGGCCGGGATCGAACTGATCGAGCAGCCCATCCCGGCCCGGGAGCATGCCGGCCTGGTGCGCCTGGCCAACCGTTTCCGGGTGCCCATGCTGGCCGACGAGGCGGTGCAGGATGCCCGGGACGGCCTCGACCTGATCGGCGCCGGCTTCGGTGGCGCCTTCGCCCTGAAGATCGCCAAGGCCGGCGGCCCATTGGGGGCCATCGAGCTGGGCCGACTGGCCCAGACCGCCGGTATCGGCCTCTACGGCGGCACCCTGCTGGAGGGCACCATCGGCACCGCGGCCTCCCTGCACGCCTGGGCGACCCTGGGCGAGATGGCCTGGGGCACCGAGATGTTCGGCCCGCTGCTGCTCAAGGACGATATCGTCGCCGAACCGCTCGACTTCCACGACTTCGGGGTCGAGCTGCCGTCCGGCCCCGGCCTCGGCGTCACCCTCGACGAAGACAAGCTGGCCCACTATTCGCGCCAGTAAGGCGCCCGTGGGCGACCCATCAGCGTTTCGCAACACACACTCAATCAGGAGAGCGCCATGCTGTTTCAGGTGGAAATGACCGTCAAGCTGCCCCCCGAGATGCCCGCCGAGCGGGCCGCCGAGATCAAGGCCACCGAGAAGGCCTACGCCCAGGAGCTGCAGCGCCGCGGCAAGTGGCGTCACCTGTGGCGGGTGGCCGGCAGCTACGCCAACGTCAGCATCTTCGACGTGGAGGACAACGCCGAGCTCCAGGAGATCATCTCCAACCTGCCGCTCTTCCCCTATATGGAAATCAGCGTCAAGCCGCTGTGCCGCCATCCGTCCTCGATCCGCGACGACGATAGCTGATCGCCGGCTGACGGACGATGCTCCATATGACGCGGCCCGCCAATCGGCGGGCCGCGTTCTGTCTGGATGCCCGTACTACAGCATTCCCCCCTTCTTAAGGCGATAGTCCAGCGCCGCCCGGCTCATGCCCAGACGCCGGGCTGCCGCCGAGACATTCTTGCCCGACTCCCGATAGGCTTTCTCCAGCAGGGCCGTCTCCAGGGCCTCCAGCGATACCCCCGCCTCGAGCACCCGGTTACAGAGTGACTCCAGAGCATCCCCGCACTCGGCCTCCGTGGCCTGCGCGATATGGCCGCTTTGGCTCAGGGTCTGCCCCGGCTTCTGGCCGGGATGCTGGCCAAACAGCGCCTGCTCATCGATGGAGGTGCCGTCGCCGGCGAGGATCACCCCCCGCTCGATAATATTCTGCAGTTCGCGGATATTGCCCGGCCAGGCATGGGCCCGCAGCAGCACCATGGCCTGATCGGTGAAGCCCAGCGTCTTGACGTGGTAGTGGCACTCGAAACGTTCCAGGAAGTGCTCGGCCAGTAGCCGAATATCGTCGCGGCGATCGCGCAGGGGCGGGATGACCACCGGGTAGGCATTGAGCCGGTAGAAGAGGTCGGCGCGGAAGCGACCGTCCTGTACCCGCTCCATCAGGTCGCCATGGGTGGCGGCGACGATACGCACATCGATGGCATAGCTCTGCTGGCCACCGACCCGCTCGATCTGTTTTTCCTGCAGCACCCGTAGTAGTGAGGCCTGGGCCCGCGGTGAGAGCTCGGCCAGCTCGTCCAGGAAGAGGGTGCCGCCGTGGGCGCGCTCGAATCGCCCGGCCCGGGACTGGACGGCGCCGGTATAGGCACCTTTCTCGACGCCGAAAAGCTCCGACTCGATCAGGTCCGGGGGAATGGCCGCACAGTTGACCGCCACGAAGGGCCCTGCGGCCCGCCCGCTCTGCTGATGGGCCCGGTGGGCCATGATCTCCTTGCCGGTGCCGGTCTCGCCCAGCAGCAGGATCGGCACCTCCGAGCGCGCGGCGCGGTCGATCAGGTCCAGCGCCCCGAGGAAGGCCGGGGCCTTGCCGATGGGGCGGTAGTGCTCGTCGCCCTTGTGGCGGGCGATATCGTCTTCCAGGTAGGCGATGCGTGACTGCAGCTCGTAGAGTTCGTCGATCAGCGGGTCTTCGCGGAAATGCTCGGCGAAGGCGCCATGATCTTCCCACTCGGCGGCGGGACGGCCGATGATGCGGCAGCGCTCGTCGCCGCGGCCGCGACACTCCACCTCTCGATACTGGATCTCCTGGCCGAGGAACTGGCTGGAGTAGGCGCAGGCGTAACCCAGCTGCATCCAGCACACCGGCTCGTCCAGGGAGGAGTCCAGCTGCTCGTTGATCGCCACCTCATAGGAGTCCTGCCATTCGAACTCGCCGTAGAAGTGCCCTCGGCTCGGGTCGATCTCCAGCGCCAGGGGGATCACCTTGACCAGTCCCCTCAGGGAGTGGAGCTGGGGGCCGGTCAGGAAGCCATCCTCTATCGACATCTCCTGGCCACGTACGGCCTGGGCCAGCTCGGCATCCTTCAGGCCCGAGTGGTAGCCCAGGCGCAGGAAGAAGCTCTTGGCACGCTTCAGCCCCAGGGTACGGATGATCTCATGACGGAAGGTGGCCATGGTCTGTAGCTGCATCAGCAGCATGCGTTGCTCACCCAGCCATATCTGACCCTCTTCGGGGAGGAAGCGCAATTTCTCGAGAATATCTCGGCTATCCGGGTAACGCGGCGTCACCCCATCGCTAGGCGTGCTCGTTTTCATGGCGTCATAGGGTCGTTATTTTGGTCTTGTGTATTGGACTTTTGTCGGTTTTTTTCAACACGACTATCGATTATCGACTCCGACAGCATAAGCCGCTCGAGGTCGCCCCTTCCAGTCTCCTTTCATTGCACTCCCTGTCGCCGGCCGGTGGTTTTCATCATTTAGACAAGCTGCTGCGCAGCAATTGATGATTTTCACGATTAGCGGTGCTCCTTAGGAGCTCGTTAAGCGGTGGGGTGAATTTTTATATCACTGTTTTTTCTTGAGTTTTTTGTTTTTTGGCCGAGCTGGCATGTGCCTTGTAAAGGTATGGAGGAAACTCACCCGGAGGTGAACCCATGTCCCAATCGGCCATCCCCCGCACCCTGAAACGCTATGTCCGAGTGAGGGAGAGAAGCGCACGCTTCGTCGAATTCGATTTCGCCATCGAGAACCCGGAGCTGTTCGTCGAGCTGATCATGCCGCCCGTGGCCTTCGAAGCGTTCTGTGCTCGAAATAATGTGACATTTATGAGCGATGAGCAGGCCGAGGCCGTCGATGCCCAGATGGAAAAGTGGCGCTACAGCGTCAGCCAATAACGCCAGAAAACAACGGCCACCATCGCACAATAAGAAACGAGGAGTCCCCTATGAGTGTCGAGATCAAGACGGCGGAGATTACGCCGATTCGTCAGACCTATGGCCATACCAAGCGGCGCTTCGGCGACAAGCCGGCGACCCGTTATCAGGAAGCCAGCTTCGATATTCAGCCGACCACCAACTTCCATTATCGGCCGATGTTCGATGAGCACCACGAACTTTACGACACCGGCTACACGGCGCTGGTGATGGAAGACTGGTACGCCTTTAGCGACCCCCGCCAGTTCTATTATGGCGCCTGGGTGGCGGCCCGCGCCAAGCTCCAGGAGAACACCGAGTCCAGCTTCGCCTTCTTCGAGAAGCGCGGCCTGGGCGCTCGCCTGAACGACGACGTGCGCCGCCTGTTGACCCGCTGTCTGCTGCCGCTGCGGCATGCCGAGATGGGCGCCAACATGAATAACGTGGGCATCGCCGCCAATGCCTACGGTACCACCCTGAGCCAGGCGCATATGTACCATGGCATGGACCGCCTCGCCGTGGCCCAGTACCTGTCGCGCATCGGCCTGCTGCTCGACGAGTCGCCCGGCGCCCTGCTGGCCGAGGCCAAGACCCTGTGGATGGAGGAGGCCGCATGGCAGGGCGTGCGCCGCTACGTCGAAGACAGCCTGGTGGTGGAGGACTGGGCCGAGCTCTCCCTGGCCCAGAACCTGATCTTCGACGGCCTGCTCTACCCCTTTCTGCTGGAGTCCCTGGACGCGCGCCTGATGGAGATCGGTGGCGGCGATATCGCCATCCTCACCGACTTCATGGGCGACTGGTTCAAGGATGGCAGCCGCTTTATCGATGCACTGTTCAAGACCCTGGCCGGCGAGAGCGAGGCCAATCGGGCGCAGTTGACCCGCTGGGTCGCCCACTGGCGCAGCCGTGCCATCGAGGCGCTGACCCCGGTGGCCATCGACGCCGACATCGAGCTCGACGCCGCCCTGGCGGTGCTGGATAAGCGCCTCGCCAAGCTCGGCCTGCTCGAGACCCACTGAGCCTTTCCCTGATTACGGAGTTAGCCCCATGTCACGCGTCTTTATCGCCCTGCAGGACAACGAGAACGCCCGCTTTATCGTCGAGGCCATCGGCGAGGACAACCCCGACGCCGAGGTCAAGCACAGCCCGGCCATGATCCGCGTCGAGGCCGACGACCGCCTGGTCATTCGCCGCGAGACGGTGGAGGAGAAGCTGGGCCGCGACTGGGATACCCAGGAGCTCCAGGTGGACATGATCAGCATCGGCGGCAATGTCGATGAGGACGACGACAGCTTCACCCTCTACTGGAACAGCTGAGTCCCGACGACGCCATCACACGCCAGCCAACAATAATGGCGCAGGAGAGTTAGCCATGAATGCCAAGACCAGCAAGCGACTCAATATGAAGGAGCGCTACCGGATCATGACCCGGGACCTGGGCTGGGAGCCCAGCTATCAGCGCTACGAGGACATCTTCCCCCAGGAGGGCTTCGAGGGCATCAAGATCACCGACTGGGATCAGTGGGAAGATCCCTTCCGCCTGACCATGGACAACTACTGGAAATTCCAGGCGGAGAAGGAGCGCAAGCTCTACGCGATCTTCGATGCGGTGTCTCAGAACAACGGCCAGATGAAGATCTCCGACCCGCGCTACCTGAACGCGGTCAAGCTGTTCATCACCGCAGTCACGCCGCTCGAGTACAACGCCTACAAGGGCTATGCCCGGGTCGGTCGCCAGTTCGGCGGGGTGGGGGCGCGCATCGCCTGCCAGATGCAGTCGATCGACGAGCTGCGCCATACCCAGACCCAGATCCATGCCATGAGCCACTACAACAAGTACTTCGGTGGCATGCATGACTTCCCGCACATGTTCGATCGGGTCTGGTACCTGTCGGTGCCCAAGTCGTTCTTCGAGGACGCCTCCACCGCGGGCCCCTTCGAGTTCCTGACCGCGATCTCCTTCTCCTTCGAGTACGTGCTGACCAACCTGCTGTTCCTGCCGTTCATGTCCGGCGCCGCCTACAACGGCGACATGAACACCGTGACCTTCGGCTTCTCGGCCCAGTCCGACGAGGCGCGGCACATGACCCTGGGGCTCGAGATCATCAAGTTCATCCTCGAGCAGCACGAGGACAACGTGCCGATCGTCCAGCAGTGGCTCGACAAGTGGCTGTGGCGTGGTTACCGGCTGCTCTCCATCGTCGGCATGATGATGGACTACATGCTGCCCAACAAGGTGATGTCCTGGGCCGAGGCCTGGACGATGTACTACGAGGAGGCCGGCGGCGCCCTGTTCAAGGAGCTCGAGCGTTACGGCATTCGCCCGCCCAAGTACGCCGACCAGACCGTGATCGGCAAGGATCACGTCAGCCACCAGGCCTGGTTCATCTTCTACCAGTACGGTCACGCCACCGCCTTCAACACCTGGGTGCCCACCGCCCAGGAGATGGACTGGCTCTCCGAGAAGTACCCGGACACCTTCGATCGCCTCTACCGACCGCGCTTCGAGCTGCTGGCCGAGAAGGCCGCCCGCGGCGAGCGCTTCTACAACGACGCCCTGCCGCAGCTCTGCCAGGTCTGCCAGATCCCGCTGGCGATCACCGAGCCGGACGACGACACCCTGCTCAGCCACCGGGACACCGTGCACGACGGCGAGCGCTATCACTTCTGCTCCGACGGCTGCCGCGACATCTTCCACCACGAGCCGGAGAAGTACGTCCAGGCCTGGCTGCCGGTGCACCAGATCTTGCAGGGCAACTGCGGCGGCGCCGACATGGAGAAGGTGATCGGCGACTACTACCGCATCGAAATGGGCGAAGACAACCTCGACTTCGAGGGCTCCGCCGAACAGCGCCGCTGGGCGGCGTGGAAACAGGCCGTCTGAGGAGGAGAGACCATGAGCGTTAGAGCCAACTATGCCAACTACCGGGGCCCGGTGCGCGACCGCGTCGAGAACTTCCACGGCAACCAGCTGGTGTACGTGATGTGGGAGCGCCACCTGCTGTTCTGCGCCCCCCTGACCTTCCTCGCCGACCCGGCGATGACCTTCGATGCCTTCCTCGCCGATGTACTCACGCCGGCGCTGGCGCCGCATCCCGAGAGCGAGGCACTCGACTTCGCCGAGGCTCAGTGGCGCCTCGACGGCGAGGACTTCGCTCCGCGCGGCGAGGCCTCGCTGGCCGACAACGGCATCGGCCACAAGTCACAGCTGCGCCTGACCACCCCACGGCTGTCGGACCTGGCCGACGCCGCCATCTGAGGGGAGGACGCGTCATGAGCTATGAAGTGACCATCGAACCCACCGGCGAGGTCGTCGAGGTGGAAGAGGGCCAGACCCTGTTGGACGCGGCCCTGCGCCAGGGCGTCTGGCTGCCCTTCGCCTGCGGCCACGGCACCTGCGGCACCTGCAAGGTGCAGGTGCTGGAGGGCGAGGCCGAGGTGGGCGACGCTTCGCCCTTCGCCCTGCTCGACATGGAGCGTGACGAAGGCTACCGCTTGGCCTGCTGCTGTCATCCGGAGAGCGATCTGGTGATCGAGGCGGACGTCGACGAGGACCCCGACTTCGCCGGCCATCCGGTGCAGGACTGGTGCGCCACCGTCGGCGCCATCGAGGACCTGACACCGACCATTCGCGAGATCCGCCTGCGCCTGGACGGCGAGGGCATGGCCTTCCAGGCCGGCCAGTACATCAACCTCCAGGTGCCCGGCGTGGAGGGCACCCGGGCCTTCTCCATCGCCACGGTGCCGGGCGAGCCCAACGAGATCGCGCTGCATGTGCGCAAGGTCGAGGGCGGCGCGGCCACCACCTGGCTCCACGAGGCGCTGGAGGTGGGGCAGCGTCTGGAACTGAGCGGGCCCTATGGCCAGTTCTTCGTGCGCAAGTCCGACCCCAAGGACGTGATCTTCATCGCCGGCGGCTCCGGGCTATCCAGTCCCGAGTCGATGATTCTCGACCTGCTGGCCGACCCCGAGGATACCCGGCGCATCACCCTGTTCCAGGGCGCGCGCAACCTCGCCGAGCTCTACCACCGGGAGCGCTTCGAGCGGCTCGCCGCCGAGCACGAGCGCTTCAGCTATGTGCCGGCGCTCAGCGCGCCCCTGGACGACGACGCTTGGGACGGCTTCGTGGGCTTCGTGCACGACGCCGCTAACGCCCACTTCGAGGGCCGCTTCAGCGAGCACAAGGCCTACCTGTGCGGACCGCCGCCGATGATCGATGCGGCCATCACCGCCCTAATGCGGGGGCGACTGTTTGAGCGCGATATCCATATGGAGCGCTTCCTGACCGCCGCCGACGGTGCTGAGGGCGGCCAGCGCTCGGCCCTCTTCAAGCGGATCTAATGCCACCCATTGGCCGTTTCACGACAAGAACCACAAGGAGCAAGACGCCATGACCGTGAAGATTTTCGATACCCCCGAGGTGCAGGATTTCCTCAACACCGTCGCCGGCTTCGAGCAGGCCGGCGGCAGCGACCGCGCCAAGCGGATCGTCCATCGCCTGCTCGCCGACCTCTACCGGCTGATCGATGACTTCGACATCACCCCGGAGGAGTTTTGGGCGACGATCGGCCTGATGAACGAGCTCGGCAAGGGCAGCCAGTTCGGCCTGTTGGCCCCCGGTCTGGGCTTCGATCACTACCTGGATATGCGCATGGATGCCGAGGACGAGGCGCGCGGCCTGGCCGGCGGCACCCCGCGCACCATCGAGGGGCCCCTCTACGTGGCCGGTGCCCCGCAGGCCGAAGGCGTCGCCCGTATGGACGATGGCCGGGACCCGGATGGCGAGACTATGTGGCTGACCGGCCAGGTGCGCGACACCGACGGCCGGCCGGTCGCCGGCGCCCGGGTCGAAATCTGGCACGCCAACGCCAAGGGCGGCTACTCCCACTTCGACCCGTCCCAGTCCGAGTACAACCTGCGCCGCACCATCGTCACCGATGACGAGGGGCGCTACGCCGCGCGCAGCATCATACCTTCAGGCTACGGGGTGCCGGAAGGCAGCCCCACCGACCAGGTGCTCAAGGCCCTGGGGCGCCACGGCCAGCGCCCGGCGCATATCCACTACTTCATCTCGGCGCCGGGCCACAAGCATCTGACCACCCAGATCAACCTGGCCGGCGACCCCTACACCTGGGACGATTTCGCCTTCGCCACTCGCGAGGAACTCCTGGTCGAGGGACGGCTAATCGATGATGCCGCCGAGGCCGAGGCGCGTGGCCTGGAGGGCCCCTTCACCGAGGTGGTCTTCGATATCGAGCTGAGCCGGACCGAGGCCCCGGAGCTGCAGAGCCGCCACAAGCGCCCCCGTGCCCTGGAAGAGGCCTCCGACTAAGGCGCCGCCGCGATCGCTCGCCGGCGCTCCCGGGCGCCGGCCCTTCCTCCGATAACGACAATAAGGAATTCCCCATGCGACATCTCAACTGGCTGGCCCTGGGCCTTGCCCTGGGGGGCGCCGCCCTCGCGTCCCCGGCCTCGGCGGCCAACGGTCACTATGTGCCCGGCGTCGAGGGCCTCAATGGCCCGGTGGTGCCGCCCCCCGGGCTCTACTATCGGGGCTACCTGGCCCGCTACGAGATCGATAGCCTGCGCGATGGCGGCGGCGACGCCGCCCCGGGGCGCAACCGCGGCGAGGTCACCGCCCTGGTCAATCGCCTGGTGTGGATCACCGATCGGCAGGTCCTCGGCGCCGACTATGGCGTCGAGGCGATCTTGCCGGTGGTGGATACCTCGCTACGCTTCGGCGGGGTGGGCCTGAACGACGGCGACAGCGGCCTGGGCGATCTCTTCCTCAGCCCGCTGGTGCTGGGCTGGCACGGCGAACGCTGGGATGCGGTCTTCGCCGCCGGCCAGTGGCTGGATACCGGCGACCACGCCGCCGATCGTCCGGCTTCGCCGGGCAAGGGCTTCGACAGCACCATGCTGACTCTAGGCGGCGCCTGGCACTTCGATGAGGCACGGCGCTGGACGGTCTCGGCGCTGAGTCGTTACGAGACCCACGGCCGCCAGGACGACACCGGCGTCACCCCCGGCGATAGCCTGGTGGTGGAGTGGGGACTGGGCCATCGCCTCGACAGCGGCCTGACCCTGGGGCTGGTCGGCTACGACGCCTGGCAACTGGAAGATGACAGCGGGGTGGCTCCCGGCGACAAGGCCGAGCAGCACGCCATCGGCGTCGAGGCGGGGGTTTTCTGGCCGGCCCTGGGGCTGGGCCTCAACGCCGCCCTCTACCACGAGTATGACAACCGGGCGGCGCCCCAGGGGGATCTGCTGCGCCTGACCCTGACCCAGGCCTTTTAACCTGCCATTCTCTCCGCCTGCCTCGCCCCGGGATGACCCGGCGTCACCCCCGGGGCGCGGCCGCGCCCCCGCTCTGCTACCATCGGCCTCAAACAGCGATCGCTCATCGATGGAAGACGGCAGATGAAACCGGGACACCGCGGCTGGCGCCACCTGATCCACTCCACCCACTACTCCCTCAAGGGCCTCAGGGCCGCCTTTCGCAACGAGGCGGCCTTCCGCCAGGAGCTGGGGCTCTGCCTGGTGCTGCTGCCGCTGGCGCTGTGGCTCGGCCAGGGCCCGGTGGAGTGGGTCCTGCTGGTGGGCAGCTGCCTGCTGGTGCTGATCGTCGAGCTGCTCAACAGCGCCATCGAGAGCGTGGTGGACCGCATCGGGCCCGAGCGTCATGAGCTCTCCGGGCGCGCCAAGGACATCGGCTCGGCGGCGGTGATGCTGGCGCTGCTGCTGGCCGGCCTGACCTGGGCGCTGATCGCCTGGCAGCGCTTCTTCGCCTGAGTGCTCCCTTCGCTATGCTGAAGCCAATGACCCCGAGGAGAGGCCCATGGCGCTGCCGACTGGTTTCCTGCCCCTGACCGAGATTCCCGAGCCCCTGCGTGGCCCCCTGGGCCAGGCCCAGCAGCGCCTGGACGAGGCCCTGGCCCAGGCCGATAGCCTGGCCGAGATGACCGGCCGCGACTCGCCCCTGGAGGATTGGCTGGCGCTGCCCGAGGCGTGCCGCCAGCAACTGGCTCGGGTGGTGGCGATCTCCGACTTCGCCCTGGAGACCCTGGTGCGTTACCCCCAGTGGTTGCTGCACCTGGAGGCCAACGGCGAGCTGGAGAACGCCCCGGAGCCGGCCCTGCTGGAGGCCTGGCTGGACGAGGCCCTGGAGGCCGCCGAGGACGAGTCGGCCATGCAGGGGGCGCTGCGGCGCTTTCGCCGGGCGCGCATGCTGGGCATCGTCTGGCGCGACCTGACCCGCCCCCCGGGCACCGACATGTGGGCCACGGCGGCGGCGGTGTCGCGGCTGGCGGAGGTCTGCCTGGAGGGCGCCCTGGGCTGGCTGGAGGCCCACTATGCGCCGCGCTGGGGGCACCCGGCGCCGCGTCCCGGTGAGGAATCTCCCCAGCGCCTGGTGGTGCTGGGCATGGGCAAGCTGGGTGCCGGCGAGCTCAACCTCTCCTCGGATATCGACCTGATCTTCGCCTTCCCGGAGAAGGGCGTCACCCGGGGCGGGCGCCGGGAGCTGGACCATCAGGAGTACTTCACCAAGCTGGGCCAGAAGCTGATCGGCGCCCTGGACGCGGTGACCGGCGACGGCTTCGCCTTCCGCGTCGATATGCGCCTGCGCCCCCTGGGCGACGGGGGCCCCCTGGTGGGCAGCTTCGCCATGCTGGCCAGCTACTACCAGGACCAGGGCCGCGAATGGGAGCGCTACGCCATGCTCAAGGCGCGCCCGGTGGCCGGCGACCGGGAGGCCGGCGACGAGCTGCTGGCCGGCCTGCGTCCCTTCGTCTACCGCAAGTACCTGGACTTCGGCGCCATCGAGTCGCTGCGCGAGATGAAGGCGATGATCAACCGCGAGGTCAAGCGCCGCGGCATGGACGACAACATCAAGCTGGGCAGCGGCGGCATCCGCGAGGTGGAGTTCGTGGTCCAGGCCTTCCAGCTGATTCGCGGCGGCCGCGACACCGAGCTCCAGGTGACCTCGCTGAAGAGCGCCCTGGCGCGGCTGCCGGACCTGGGACTGCTGCCCCAGGCGGTGGTCGATGAGCTGCTCCCGGACTACGTCTTCCTCCGCGACCTGGAGCACGCCCTCCAGGGGCTGGAGGATCGCCAGACCCAGGCCCTGCCCGACAACGACACGGACCGGGAGCGTGTCGCCCTGGCCCTCGACATGGCCGACTGGCCGGCGCTGATGGCGCGCCTCGACGAGGTGCGCGGCCGGGTGCGCCAGCATTTCGATGCGGTGATCGCCGACCCGGAGGAGGAACGCGAGGAGATCGCCACCCCCCATCGGGAGGGCGCCGAGGTGGGCCTGGACGAATGGCGCGCCCTGTGGCGCGGCGAGCTGAACGCCGAGGAGGCCTCTGAGCTGCTGGGACGGGCCGGCTTCGTCGAGGCCGCTACCGCCGCCCGGCGCCTGGAGGGCCTGCGCCACTCCCGGGCGGTCAAGGGCATGCAGCGCATCGGTTTCGAGCGCCTGGATGCCCTGATGCCGCTGATGCTGGATGCCGCCGCCGGCAGCGAGCTGCCGGATCGCGCCCTGGAGCGCACTTTGCCGCTGATCGAATCGGTGCTGCGGCGCACCGCCTATCTGGCGCTGCTGCGCGAGAATCCCGAGGCCCTGGATCACCTGATGCGCCTGGTGGGGGCCAGCCCCTGGGTGGCCGACCAGCTGGCCCGTCACCCCATTCTGCTCGACGAGCTGCTCACCCCCGGCACCCTCTATACCCCGGCGGACAAGGAACGCCTCGCCGACGAGCTGCGCCAGACCCTGGCGCGGATTCCCGAGGAGGACGAGGAGGCCCAGCTGGAGGCGCTGCGCATCTTCAAGCACGCCCAGGTGCTGCACGTGGCGGCCTCGGATATCGCCGGCACCCGGGCGCTGATGAAGGTCAGCGACTACCTCACCTTTATCGCCGAGGTGGTGCTGGAGCAGGTGCTGGCCATGGCCTGGAAGCACTTGGTGCGCAAGCATGGCCGCCCCCAGCGCCGTGACGGCGTGGACGGGGAGAGCGACTTCATCATCGTCGGCTACGGCAAGCTGGGCGGCATCGAACTGGGCTACGGCTCGGACCTCGACCTGGTGTTTATCCACGACGCCGCCTCCCAGGGCAGCACCGATGGCCCCAGGCCCCTCGACAATCCGGTCTTCTTCACCCGCCTGGGTCAGCGCATCATCCACCTGCTCACCGCGGTGACCCCCGCCGGCGCCCTCTATGAGGTGGACATGCGCCTGCGCCCCTCCGGCAACTCGGGGCTCTTGGTCACCACCCTGGAGGCCTTCGCCGACTACCAGCGCCGCGAGGCCTGGACCTGGGAGCACCAGGCCCTGGTGCGGGCCCGGGTGGTGGCCGGCGACCCGGCCCTGGGCGAGCGCTTCGCGGCGGTGCGCCACGAGGTGCTGGGCGAGAAGCGCGACCTCGCGGTGCTGCGCGAGGAGGTGGTGAAGATGCGCCACAAGATGCGCGATCACCTGGCCAGCCGCCCCGGCGACGACCAGTTCGATCTCAAGCAGGACCCCGGCGGCATGGTGGATATCGAGTTCCTCTGCCAGTACGCGGTGCTCTCCATGGCCCATTACGCCCCCCGGTTGCTGGAGTGGAGCGACAACATGCGCCTGCTCGAGACCCTGGAGGCCGGCAGCCTGCTGGATGCCGGCGAGTGCCGGGGGCTGCGCGAGGCCTACCTGGCCTACCGGGACGCCGTGCATCGCGCCGCCCTGGCCAACCAGCCACGGGCGGTGGGCGCCGAGGAATTTCAGGAACATCGCGCCCTGGTCACCCGCCTCTGGCAACGCCTGCTGGAGCCGAGCGACGCGGGCGCTAATCGATGAGCTCAGGAGCACGCATGAACAAGGTACTGGTACTGCATGGCCCCAACCTCAACCTGCTGGGCAGTCGCCAGCCGGAGATCTATGGCCACGAGACCCTGGCGGATATCGACAATTCCCTGCGCCAGCAGGCGCTGATGGCGGGCTGGGAGATCGCCTGCCGACAGAGCAACCACGAGGGCGAGCTGATCGATGCCATCCACGCCGCCCGCCTGGACGGCACCGCCGCCATCATCATCAATCCCGCCGCCTATACCCACACCTCGGTGGCCATCCTCGATGCCCTCAACGCCTTCGAGGGGCGGGTGATCGAGGTGCATCTCTCCAATGTTCATAAGCGCGAGCAGTTCCGCCACCACTCCTATGTCTCCCTGCGCGCCGATGGGGTGATCGCCGGGCTCGGCAGCCGGGGCTACGCCCTGGCCCTGGAGGCGGTGATCGAGGACACCGAATGATCGCTTATCCCCGTATAGGTCCGCGGCATGCCGGCGCCTTGGCCCTGGAGGCGGTGATCGAGGACGCCGAGTAAGCCTTTATACCTTGGTCGCATCCGGCGCCTTGCCCCGGCCGGGAGAGGTCGGGCAAGGCGCCATTAATCGTCTGAAAATTCGACACTCTATGCACCGATTCCTGTGAGGGAGGCCCAGCCTCCCTTTTTTGTGCGCGTCTTTCGGGATTTGACGGCGATGGCGTTCGGGAGTAATTTTGTTCGTATAAAGAATTGATGTTCGTTATTCGAACTTATCGAGAGCCACCGCCAGGAGGAGATCCCATGGCCGAGTTCCTGAGCCTGCATGACGCGGTCGCGCGCTACGTCGAAGACGGCGCCACCGTGGCCATGGAGGGCTTTACCCACTTGATTCCCTTCGCCGCGGGTCACGAGGTGATTCGCCAGGGCAAGCGTGACCTGACCCTGATCCGCATGACCCCGGACCTGGTCTATGACCAGTTGATCGGCGCCGGCTGCGCCAAGAAGGTGATCTTCTCCTGGGGTGGCAACCCCGGCGTGGGCTCCCTGCACCGCCTGCGCGATGCCGTGGAGAAGGGCTGGCCGCGCCGGGTCGAGATCCTCGAGCACAGCCATGCCGCCATGGCCTGCGCCTTCGAGGCCGGCGCGGCGGGCCTGCCGCTGGCGGTGCTGCGCGGCTATGTGGGCAGCGAGCTGCCCAGCGTCAACGACCAGATCAAGTTCATCGAGTGCCCCTTCACCGGCGAGCGCCTGGCGGCGGTGCCCGCGGTGCGCCCGGACGTCTCCATCGTCCACGCCCAGAAGGCCGACCGCGCCGGCAATGTCCTGGTGGAGGGCATCGTCGGAGTGCAGAAGGAGGCGGTGCTGGCGGCCAGGCAGAGCATCGTCACCGTCGAGGAGATCGTCGAGGACCTGCGCAGCGAACCGGGCTATCACCCCAATGCCTGCATCATCCCCGGCTGGGCGATCAGCGCCATCGCCGTGGCCGAGAAGGGCTCGCTGCCCTCCTATGCCCACGGCTACTACCCGCGCGACAACGCCTTCTACAAGGAGTGGGACGCCATCGCCCGGGATCGCGACACCTTCACGGCCTGGATCGAAGAGAACGTCATGACTGCAGGGGGGAACGCCCGATGAGCCTCGATTACACCGCCGCGGAGATGATGACCGTCACCGCCGCCCGCGCCCTGGACAACGGCATGACCTGCTTCGTCGGCATCGGCCTGCCCAGTGAGGCCGCCAACCTGGCGCGCCTGACCCATGCCCCGGACGTGGTGCTGATCTACGAATCCGGCACCCTGCAGACCCAGCCCGACGTGCTGCCGCTCTCCATCGGCGACGGCGAGCTCGCCGAGACGGCGCTGACCACCGTTGCGGTGCCGGAGATGTTCCGCTACTGGCTGCAGGGCGGGAAGATCAATGTGGGCTTTTTGGGCACCGCCCAGATCGACCGCTACTGCAACCTCAATACCACCCTGATCGGCGACTACCGGGAGCCCAAGGTGCGCCTGCCGGGGGGCGGCGGGGCGCCGGAGATCGCCACCAACGCCGGCGAGGTGTTTATCACCCTGAAGCACTCCAAGCGGGCCTTCGTCGACGAGGTCGATTTCGTCACCACCCTGGGCTTCGGCCGCGACGGCAAGGGCCGCGACGGCGTGCCCAATATCGGCCGCGGCCCGACCCGGGTGATCACCGACCTCTGCGTGATGAAGCCCGACCCGGAGACCAAGGAGCTGGTGGTGGTCTCCCTGCATCCGGGCGTCACCGCCGAGCAGGTCCAGGAGGCCACCGGCTGGGAGCTGCGTTTCGCCGAGACCCTGGAGAGCACCCCGGAGCCCAGTGCCAAGGAACTCGAGATCCTGCGCGATCTCAAGGAACGCACCGCCCGTGCCCATAGCGGCCAGTAAGCCGAGCAGGAGAGTCCTATGACCGACGTTTATCTCTGCCATCCGCGGCGCAGCGCCATCGGCCGCTTCGGCGGCACCCTCTCCGGCGTGCGCCCCGACGACCTGGCCGCCAGCCTCTTCAAGGCGGTACTCAATGAGGCCCCGAGCCTCGATCCGGCGGCCATCGACGAAGTCTTTATGGGTTGCGCCAACCAGGCCGGCGAGGACAACCGCAGCGTGGCGCGCATGTCGCTGCTGCTGGCCGGCATGCCCACTTCCGTCCCTGGCACGACGCTGAACCGCCTGTGCGGTTCCGGCATGGACGCGGTGGGCACCGCCTTCCGCGCCATCAAGGCCGGCGAGATGGCGCTGGCGCTGGCCGGTGGCGTGGAGTCCATGTCCCGGGCCCCCTATGTGATGGGCAAGGCCGACGGCGCCTTCTCCCGGGGCCAGAAGATCGAGGACACCACCATCGGCTGGCGTTTTATCAACCCGCTGATGAAGAAGAGGTACGGCGTCGACTCCATGCCGGAGACCGCCGAGAACGTCGCCGAGCAGTTCCAGATCGCCCGGGAGGATCAGGACGCCTTCGCCCTGCGCTCCCAGCAGAAAGCCGCGGCGGCCCAGGAAGCCGGGCGCTTCGCCGAGGAGATCACCGCCATCGAGATCCCCCGGCGCAAGCAGGAACCGCTGATCTTCGATCGCGACGAGCACCCGCGTGCGACGACGCTGGAGAAGCTCGCCGGCCTGCCGACCCCCTTCCGCGAGGGCGGCAGCGTCACCGCCGGTAACGCCTCCGGGGTCAACGACGGCGCCGCCGCCATGCTGGTGGCGAGCGCCGCGGCGGTGGAGCAGCACGGCCTGACGCCCATGGCCAGGATTCTCGGCATGGCCACCGCCGGCGTCGAGCCGCGTATCATGGGCTATGGCCCGGTGCCCGCGGTCAACAAGCTGCTCGAGCGTACCGGGGTGTCGATGGACGAGATCGACATTATCGAGCTCAATGAGGCCTTTGCCGCCCAGGCCCTGGCCTGCATGCGCGACCTGGGGCTTGCCGACGACGACCCCCGGGTCAATCCCAACGGCGGCGCCATCGCCCTGGGTCACCCGCTGGGCATGTCCGGGGCGCGACTGCTGCTGACCGCCGCCCATGAACTGCAGCGCACCGGCAAGCGCTACGCCCTGTGCACCATGTGCGTGGGGGTGGGGCAGGGCATCGCGACGCTGATCGAGCGGGTCTGAGCGAGACCGAAGGTTGAATGCAGGGCCGGTGATATGATGTCGCCGGCCTTGTCCGTTGTCATACACGGAGAGAGATCATGGCATTTCTGACTATCAAGGGCCGCAGCGTGGCCTATCGCCTGTTGGGGGCGGCGGCCAACCCCCTGGTGGTGCTGGCGCATCCGCTGGGCATGACCCAGGCGGTGTGGGACGACATCCTGCCGGCGCTGCTGCCCCGTTACCGGGTGCTGACCTGGGACCTGCCCGGCCACGGTGCCAGCCAGGCCTGGGGCGAGGGCGCGATTACTCCGGCCGACCTGGCCGCCGAGGCCCTGGCCCTGGCCGATCATGCCGGCGCCGAACGCTTTCACTTCGTCGGCACCTCCATCGGCGGGGTGGTCGGCCAGCAACTGATCAGTGAGCATGCCGAGCGGCTCGCCTCCGCGACCCTCACCAATACCGGGGCGGTGATCGGCACCGCGGAGCTCTGGAGCACCCGCGCCGCCCGCGTGCGCGAGGAAGGCCTGGCGGCGATAAGCGGCGAGATCGTGCCGCGCTGGTTCGCCCCCGCCTGCTTCGAGGCCGAGCCGGCCCTCAAGTCCGGCTGGATGACCCAGATGGGCCGCGGCGACGACGAGGCCTACGCCAAGCTCTGCGAGATGCTCGGCGGCCACGCCTTCACCGGCAAGCTCTCCGGCAAGCCGGTGAAGGTGCAACTGCTGGGCGGCAGCGAGGACCTGGCGACCCCGCCGGCGAGCCTGGAGGCCCTGGCTGGCGAGCTCGACGGCGCGCCGCTGACGATCCTCGACGGCGTCGGCCATGTGCCCTCCGTGGAGGTGCCCGAGCGCTTCGCCGAGCTCCTGCTGGCCACCCTCGACTGACACGACTCCTTCCTCCTGGTGGCGCCGGCTGGCGCCATCCTTTCCCGGGGCCACCATCGGTGGTGCCCGGGCTTTTCTATGCCTTGCCGTCAGGGCTTGCCATCAGGGATAGCGCCCACTGCGGCGGTTCTCCACCAGCACCTCGAGGATGGCGTTGGCGGCCTGCATCACCTCGGAAGGGGGCTCGCCGCGGCGGCGGCTGCACAGCACCGGCGAGGTGAGGTTCTTGTCGGCCAGGTAGATAAAACTAATACCGTCGCGGCGCACCCGCCTGACCTGCTCGGGGACCAAGGTAATGCCGATCTCCGAGGCCACCAGGCCCAGCGCCGTCTGTAACTCGTTGGCCTCCTGCACCACCTCCACCTTGAGCCCTTGGCGGCGAAACAGGCCGAGCACGGTATCGGCGAGGCTGGGGCGCGGCTTGGCGGGAAACAGGATCAGCGGGTAGTCGGCGAGTTCCGCCAGGGTGGGGGTGGTGCCCTCCAGGGGATGGCCGCAGGGCACCACCGCCATCAAGGGTTCGTCGAATAGCACCTCCTGCTCCACGTCCGGGTCGTCGATCCTCAGGCGCCCGAAGCCGATATCGATGCGTCCCGCCTTGAGGGCCTGCACCTGCTGCACCGTGGTCAGCTCCGCCAGGCTCAGCTCGACGTTATCCTTTTGTCGTAAGCCTCGTACCAGCAGCGGTAGCTGCCCATAGAAGACCGAGGCGACGAAGCCGATCCCGAACATCACCCGCTGGCTTCGGGCCATGCGGCGGGCGGCCTGCACCGTGGTGTCGATCTTCTCCAGTATCTGCAGGGTATGCTCATAGAAGAACTGACCGGTGGTGGTCAGGCGTAGGCCACGAGAGCTTCGATCGAAGAGTTTGACCCCGACTTCATCTTCTAACTGCTTGATTTGGCGAGATAATGGTGGCTGGGCCATATGCAGCCTGGCCGCCGCTCGGGTCAGGTTGAGCTCCTCGGCGACGACGCAGAAGTACCTCAGATGACGCAGCTCCATGATACCTCCTGGGTATGGCTAAGGACCCAAACGATATTGGTTCTGTGCCCGGGAGGCAATCACACTTGCCCCATAACAGGGCAGACCGAGTTTCGACCCGGTGATTTCCGCCAAGGAGCACGCCCTGCGAGACCCGCTAGCACCGGTCGCGACCGGTCATAACGATAATGACGAGGATAGCCCGATGAGCGT
The DNA here is from genome assembly GCF_023708045.1 of Halomonas sp. NCCP-2165. Classification (NCBI taxonomy): domain Bacteria; kingdom Pseudomonadati; phylum Pseudomonadota; class Gammaproteobacteria; order Oceanospirillales; family Halomonadaceae; genus Halomonas; species Halomonas sp. NCCP-2165. The sequence goes on along the minus strand of NZ_BRCY01000003.1, from coordinate 108,579 downwards.
CAAGATCTTCGATACCCCGGAAGTCCAGGATTTCCTCGAGGCCGTGGCCGGCTTCGATCAGGCCGGCGGCAACCAGCGCGCCAAGCAGATCCTGCACCGCCTGCTCTCCGACCTCTATCGCCTGATCGACGACTTCGACGTCAGCCCCGAGGAGTTCTGGTCGAGCGTCAGCCTGCTCAATGCCCTGGGTCGCGATACCCAGTTCGGCCTGCTCTCGCCGGGGCTCGGCTTCGATCACTATCTGGATATGCGCCAGGATGCCATCGACGCTGAGGCCAAACGCGTCGGCGGCACCCCGCGCACCATCGAAGGGCCCCTCTACGTGGCCGGCGCCCCCGAGGCCGAGGGCTTCGCGCGCATGGACGACGGCCGCGACACCGACGGCGAGACCATGTGGCTGACCGGCCAGGTGCGCGATGTCGACGGCACGCCCATCGCCGGGGCCAAGGTCGAGATCTGGCACGCCGACTCCAAGGGGGGCTACTCCTTCTTCGACCCGTCCCAGTCCGAGTACAACCTGCGCCGCACCATCGTCACCGACGCCGAGGGGCGCTACACCGCGCGCAGCATCATCCCCTCCGGCTACGGCGTGCCGGAAGGCGCCCCGACGGATCAGGTACTCAAGGCCCTGGGCCGCCACGGCGAGCGTCCGGCGCATATTCACTACTTCGTCTCGGCGCCGGGCCATCAGCACCTGACCACCCAGATCAACCTGGCCGGCGACCCCTACACCTATGACGACTTCGCCTTCGCCACCCGCGAGGAGCTGGTGATCCCGGCGACCCGTATCGACGATGCCGCCGAGATCGACAAGCGTCGGCTGGAGGGCCCTTTCGCCGAGGTGGTCTTCGATATCGAGCTGAGCCGGACCGAGGCCGCCGAACTGCAGGTGCGCCACGCCCGTCCCCGCGCCAAGGAAGACGCGCAGGATCAGGCCAGCCAGCTGGCCGGCACCGCCAGGGTCTAGGCCCTCAGCCTCTCGCGCCGGCGGCTCGCCGGCGCCCCCGAATCCCATTTTGTCCGTTCCGCCATGGCGCTCCTCGCCATGGGTTGGGGAAGCCTTGGCTTCCGCCGGGACGCGGCGAGTTCAACAGCGTCTCTGCCGAGACATCAGGAGTCCGATCATGACCCACAAGCTTGATCAACTCGAGAAGCGCGTCCGCGGCGCCGTCATCGATGACGCCGAGGCCGGCATCTTCCGCTGCCACCGCAGCATGTTCACCGACCGTGACTTCTTCGACCTGGAGATGAAGCACATCTTCGAGGGCAACTGGCTGTTCCTGGCCCACGAGAGCCAGATTGCCGAGCCCGGCGACTACATGACCGTGACCCTGGGTCGCCAGCCGGTGGTGATCACCCGCGACAAGAGCGGCGAGCTGCATGCGCTGATCAACGCCTGTGCCCACCGCGGTGCCACCCTGTGCCGGCGCAAGCGCGGCAACAAGGGCACCTTCACCTGCCCCTTCCACGGCTGGACCTTCAAGAACGACGGCAAGCTGCTCAAGGCCAAGAACGAGAAGACCGGCGCCTACCCGGAGGGCTTCAAGCAGGACGGCTCCCATGACCTGACCCGGGTGCCGCGCTTCGAGAACTACAAGGGCTTCTTGTTCGGCAGCCTGAGCGAGGACGTCAAGCCGCTGGTGGAGCACCTCGGCGAGACCACCAAGGTGATCGACAATATCGTCGACCAGGCGCCCCAGGGCCTGGAGATCCTGCGCGGCACCTCCTCCTACACCTTCCACGGCAACTGGAAGCTGCAGGCCGAGAACGGCGCCGACGGCTACCACGTCAGCACCGTGCACTGGAACTACGCCTCGACCATGGACCGCCGCAACTACGACGCCGGCGGCACCCAGGCGGTGGACGCCGACGGCTGGTCGAAGAGCCAGGGCGGCTTCTACTGTTTTGATCACGGCCACATCATGCTCTGGACGCGGCTGCTCAACCCCGAGGTGCGCCCGGTCTACCAGCAGAAGGACTGGATCGAGCAGGAATTCGGCGCGGCGCGGGCCGACTCCATCGTCAACCAGACCCGTAACCTCTGCCTCTACCCCAACGTCTACCTGATGGACCAGTTCTCCACCCAGATCCGCGTGCTGCGGCCGATCGACGTGGACAAGACCGAGGTGACCATCTACTGCTTCGCGCCCAAGGGCGAGTCCGCCGAGAGCCGGCGGATCCGCATCCGCCAGTACGAGGACTTCTTCAACGTCAGCGGCATGGGCACCCCGGACGACCTGGAGGAGTTCCGCGGCTGCCAGAGCGGCTACGCAGGGGCGCTGGCGGAGTGGAACGACCTGTCCCGCGGCGCCACCCAATGGATCGAGGGCGCCGACGACAACGCCCGGGCGATCGACATGCGGCCGCTGCTGAGCGGGGCCTCGCCGGAAGACGAGGGCCTCTATGTGCTGCACCACCAGCACTGGGTCGAGGAGATGCTGCGCGCCATCGACAAGGAGCGCCGCCAGTTTATCGCCACCGCACCTGCCGCAGAGGGGGAGCACGCATGAGTCTGTCTTATCAGGAACTTCAGGCCTTTCTGTATCGCGAGGCGCGGCTGCTCGACGACCGCCAGTGGGATGAGTGGCTGACCTGCTACGCCAAGGACGTCGAGTACTGGATGCCGGCCTGGGACGACGACGACCAGTTGACCCGCGACCCGCACAGCGAGATCTCGCTGATCTACTACCCCAACCGCGAGGGCCTGGAGGACCGGGTCTACCGGATCAAGACCGAGCGTTCGGGGGCGAGCACCCCGGAGCCGCGCACCACCCATATGATCAGCAACCTGGAGGTGCTCGAGGAGGCGGGGGATCGGGTCAAGCTGCGCTTCAACTGGCAGACCCTGAGTCACCGCTACAAGGAGACCCAGACCTTCTTCGGCACCTCCTTCTACACCCTGGACGTGTCGGGGGAGGCGCCGCTGATCACCCGCAAGGTGATCCAGCTCAACAACGATTACATCCACCAGGTCATCGACGTTTACCACGTCTGATCCGGTGTGGGAGGAGAGCCACCATGAGCTATACCATTGCCCTCAACTTCGAGGATGGCGTCACCCGTTTTATCGGCTGCAAGGCGGGCGAGACCGTCCTCGACGCCGCCTACCGCCAGAAGGTCAACCTGCCCATGGACTGCTCCGACGGGGTCTGTGGCACCTGCAAGGGGCACTGCGAGCAGGGCGCCTTCGACATGGGTGACGAATATATCGAGGACGCCCTCTCCGACGAGGAGGCCGCCGAGGGCATGGTGCTGACCTGCCAGATGGTGCCGTCCTCCGACTGCGTCATCCAGGTCCCGGTGGCCTCCACCCTGTGCAAGACCGCGGTGGGCAAGGTGGAGGGAACCCTGGCCGCGGTGGAGTCGCTCTCCGAGGACAGCATCGAGCTGGTCGTGGACCTGGACGAGGGCAGCGAGCTGACCTTCCTGCCCGGCCAGTACGTGCATATCGATGTACCGGGCAGCGAGGCGCACCGCTCCTACTCCTTCAGCTCGCTGCCGGGGGAGGGGCGTGCCACCTTCCTGATCCGCAATATCCCGAACGGGGTGATGAGCGGCTACCTGGCCGAGCGCGCCGCACCGGGCGACCGCCTCAGCCTGACCGGCCCCCTGGGCAGCTTCTACCTGCGCGAGGTGACGCGCCCGGTGCTGATGCTGGCCGGCGGCACGGGCCTGGCGCCCTTCCTCTCCATGCTCGAGCAACTGGCCCAGAAACGGGAAGAAGGGAAGGGCTGTGATCAGCCGATCCATCTGATCTACGGGGTCAACCAGGACGATCACCTGGTCAAGGTGGACGCCCTGGCGGCCTTCGCCGAGCAATTGCCGGGCTTTACCTACGCCACCGTGGTAGTGGACGAGGCCAGCGATCACCCGCGCAAGGGCTATGTCACCCACCATATGGACGCCGACGTCATGCATGACGGTGACGTGGACGTCTACCTCTGCGGGCCGCCGCCCATGGTCGACGCCGTGCTCAAGCACTTCGATGCCGAGGGCATCGTGCCGCAGAGCTTCCATTACGAGAAGTTCACGCCCAATGCGGCGGGGGAGGCCGCATGAGCCGTACTCGATTCGAAGGCAAGGTGATGGTGATCACCGGGGCCGCCCAGGGCATCGGCCGGCGGGTCGCCGAGCGGGCCGGCGCCGAGGGCGCCCGCCTGGCCCTGGTGGATCGCGCCGAGCTGATCCACGAGGTGGTGGCCGAGTTGACCGAGCAGGGCATCGAGGCCATCGCCCTGCAGGCCGACCTGGAGACCTGGGAAGGCGCCGCCGAGGTGATGGCGAAGAGCGTCGAGCGCTTCGGACGCCTCGATATCCTGATCAATAACGTGGGCGGGGCGATCAACTTCAAGCCGTTCACCGAGTTCAGCGACCACGAGATCGCCGCCGAGATTACCCGCTCGCTGATGCCCACCCTGTGGTGCTGCCGGGCGGTGCTGCCCAGCATGGTGGCGCAGGGCGGTGGCGTCATCGTCAACGTCTCCTCGGCGGCCACCCGGGGCATCCATCGGATTCCCTACTCGGCGGCCAAGGGCGGCGTCAACGCCCTGACCGCCTCGCTGGCCTTCGAGGTCGCCGAGCACGGCATCCGCGTGGTGGCCACCGCCCCCGGCGGCACCGAGGCACCGCCGCGGCGCATCTCCCGGGGCACCCCCGAGCCGCGCAACGCCACCGAGCAGGCCTGGTTCCAGGCGCATATCGACCAGACCAAGCAGAGTTGCCTGATGCACCGCTACGGCACCCTGGACGAGATGGTCGCGCCGATCCTCTTCCTCGCCTCGGACGAGGCCAGCTATGTCACCGGCAGCGTGCTGCCGGTGGCCGGCGGCGACCTCGGCTAGCCGATGGCCGGATCGGATGACCGGATCGGATGACAGGGCCCGGCGAACGGGCCCGGCAGGATTCCAACGACAATAATTCCCCTGGAGCACACCATGAAACATCTCGAGAAGGGCGTAGGCCTTAGGTCCGCGCCCAGGGACTTCCTCCGCGACCTCAACGTCGACAACCTCAGTGCCGGCGTGGTCGCCGGCATCTTCGGCCTCAGCGCCGGGATCATCCATATCAGCGCCGGCACCGCCGCCGGCCTCGACTCCCACTTCATCATGATCTGGGTGATCAGCTACCTGATGATCAACGGCCTCTTCGGCCTGGTGATGCCGGCCTACTACCGGCTGCCCATGCCCATGGCCAACTCCATCCCCGGGGCCCTGCTGTTCGCCGCCATCATCCCCGTGGTGGGCCTGGAGGCCGCCCTGGGGGCGACCCTGATCGCCGGGGCCATCTCCCTGGTCGCCGGCCTGGCCGGGGTCATGGGCATCGTCATGAAGCTGATTCCCATGCCCATCGTCATGGGCATGGTGGCCGGGGTGCTGCTCAAGTTCGGCCTCAATATGGTGGCGCCGCTGGAGAACGCCATGCTGCCGGCGGCGATCATGATCCTGGCCTTCTTCTTCTCGGCCCGTCTGCTGCGCCGGGTGCCGCCGCTGATCGTCGCCATGCTGGCCGGTATCGCCTACATGGCCTATAGCGGCGTCGACTTCTCCGCGGTGACCTTCTCGGTGACCTTCCCCGAGTTCATCGTGCCGGAGTTCACCCTGAACGCCTTCCTCGCCTATGGCCTGCCGCTGGCGCTGATCCTGGTGGGCATGGAGACCCCCGCCGGGGTGGGGCTGATCAAGGGCATGGGCTACAAGGACGTGCCGGCCAACGCCATTACCGCGGTGGGCGGCGTGGGCACCATGCTCTCGGCCTTCTTCAACCTGCACAGCACCTGCATCGCCGCGCCGATGACCGGCATCTGCTCCTCGCCGGAGGCCGGTGAGCGCGACAAGCGCTGGGTGGCGGCGGTGGTGACCGGGGCCATCTTCGTGATCGCCGCGCCCTTCTACGGCTTCGTGGTCAGCCTGATCGAGGCCATGCCGGGCTACTTTATCGCCATCATCGCCGGCCTGGCCCTGCTGCGGGTGATCACCTCGGCGGTGCATATGGCCTTCTCCGGCAAGCACGAGATGGGCGGCCTCTTCGCCTTCCTGATCGCCGCCTCCGGCCTGCAGATCCTCGGCATCGGCGCCTCCTTCTGGGCCCTGGTGCTGGGCGTGCTGATCTCGATGCTCTTCGAGACCAAGGACTTCGAGTTCCTGCTGACGCGCCGCGAGCGGCCCGGCAAGCCCGCTGCCTGATAGTCTCGTCATTCCCCTTGGCTCGGGCCCTGTCGGCCCGGGCTTTTTCCTTTGTCGTTAAGAGGGACTTTGACCATGTCGCGCCTCAAGGATGTCTCGCTTCCCGCCATTACCGCCGGCTTCGTGGCGGTGCTGATCTCCTACTCGGGGCCCCTGGCGATCTTCTTCCAGGCTGCCCAGGGCGCCGGGGTCTCCGAGGCCATGATGACTTCCTGGGTATGGGCCATCTCGCTGGGCGCCGCCGTCTCGGGGATCGTGCTCAGCCTGTGGCTCCGGGTGCCGGTGATCACCGCCTGGTCGGCGCCGGGCACGGCCTTGCTGGTGACCCTGTTTCCGGGCTTGTCATTGAACGAAGCGGTGGGGGCCTATCTGACGGCGGCGCTGCTGCTGATCGTGATCGGCGTCAGCGGCTCCTTCGACCGCCTCGTCAGGGCGATCCCCCCGGGCATCGCCGCCGCCATGATGGCCGGCATCCTCTTCCAGTTCGGGGTCGGCGTCTTCCTCTCCCTGGAGGCGGCGCCGGGGCTGGCCATCGGCATGCTGATCACCTACCTGGTGGCGCGGCGCCTGACGCCCCGCTATGGGTTGATCATCCTGCTGCTGGTGGGTATTGCGCTGGCGGTGGGGCTGGAGGGCGCCAGCCTGCAGGGCATCTCCCTGCAACTGGCCGAGCCGCAGTTTATCCGGCCCGAGTGGAGCTGGCACGCCACCCTGAGCCTGGCCCTGCCGCTGGTGCTGGTCAGCCTCACCGGCCAGTTCCTGCCCGGCATGGCGATCCTGCGCGGCGCCGGCTATGACGCCTCGGCCCGGCCGATCCTCGCGGTGACCGGCCTGACGTCGCTGGCCACGGCGCCCTTCGGCGGCATTACTACCGTGGTGGCGGCGATCACCGCCGCCCTGTGCACCGGCAAGGAGGCGCATCCGGACCCCGCCAAGCGCTATGTGGCCGGGGTCGCCAACGGCGGCTTCTACCTGCTGGGCGGCCTCTTCGCCGGCACCATCGTGGCGCTCTTCACCTCGCTGCCCGGGGAGTTCGTGGCGGTGCTGGCGGGGCTGGCGCTGATCGGTGCCATCGCCAGCAACCTCAGCGCCTTCGCGGCCCAGAAGGACCACCTGGAGGCCTCGGTGATCACCTTTATCGCCACCGCCTCGGGCGTCGACTTCCTGGGCCTAGGCGCCGCCTTCTGGGGCGTGGTGGCCGGTGGTCTGGCCTACTGGCTATTGCATGGCGGGCAACGGCTCGACAGGGCGAGCGGCCGGCAAGCCACCGAGAAGAGTTAGAGAATGGCTATTGGCATGATGCGGCCAATAAATTGGCTGCATCAGTCGGGGTGGGTGTAGGGTGGCGCTGTCTGGTGGTACGCCAGGCGTACCCTTGCATCGTTCCGAGATGCGACTCAAGCATAATCCCCTTGGCTCCCGCCTCCCCCGCGGGAGCTTTTTTATGGCGGCGGGACCTGGCTCAGCGGCGGGGGTCGTCGTGCTCGTCCGACTTCACCTCGTAGTGGCCCTCCAGGGTCTCGTGGCGTCCCGGCGAGGCATGGTAATCGCCGCCCACGTCCTGGGCCTGGTCGGCGCGCATCTGCTCCATGCGCTTCTTCAAGCGATAGCGCAGCAGCGGCATCAAGGCCCAGCCCAGCAGCAGGAAGACCAGGCCCAGCACCAGGGCGACGACCATCATCACCCCGAACAGCACCCAGAGCAGCAGCAGCTTGAGGGTGCCCAGCAGGCCTTGGGGACGCGCCTGGCGGGCGCGGGCCTGCCACTGGCGGGCGGCCTGCCAGGCCGAGTTGTGGCGCGGATCATGGGGATCGCTCATGACAACTCCTATCGGTGACTGCCCCCTTGGAACCCGGGGCACGGGATTCGTTCGCCTGGCCCGCTTCTTGCCTTGCTTAGGGCGAGACCGGCATCGGCCTCGTCCCCGCATCCCAGCAGAAGGACGCCCGCCATGCAAGACAACCGTCTTCGGGCGATTTTCGGACGGGAAGCCGCTGGGGAGCGGTGAGGATGTCGACGCCCTCAGCGCTCCTTAGCCTCGGCCACCAGGCGATAGCTGGCCAGGCGATCCTCGGCGCTGTAGACGTCGGTATTGATCATCAGCTCGTTGGCACCGGTGGCCGCCAGGAAGGCCTCCAACTCGTCACGTACCGTCTGCGGGCCGCCGATGATGGCGGCGCCCAGGAACTGCTCCACCTGGGCGCGCTCCCGCGGCGTCCAGTCGAGCGCCTCCACCGGGGGCTGGGAGAAGGTGCGCCGGCCGCGAATCAGGTTGAGGAACTTCTGCTGGGCGCTGGTGGCCAGGTAGTGGGCCAGGGCGTCGCTCTCGGCGGCGATCACCGGCAGCCCCACCAGGGCATAGGGGGCATCTAGCTGCGGCGAGGGCCGGAAGGCCTCCCGGTAGCAGCGCAGGGCCTCGAACAGGTAGCCCGGGGCGAACTGGGCGGCGAAGGCGAAGGGCAGCCCCAGGCGCCCGGCCAGGCGGGCGCTGTAGTCGCTGGAGCCGAGCAGCCAGATCGGCACCCGGATGCCCTGGCCGGGAATGGCACGCACCCGCTGCCCCGGGGTGGCCTCGTCCAGGTAGCCGCGCAGCTCCTCGAGACGTGCCGGGAAGTCGTCGGCCCCGGCGCGGGGATCTCGGCCCAGGGCCGCTACGGTGGCGCCGTCGGTGCCCGGGGCACGGCCCAGACCCAGGTCGATGCGCCCAGGGTAGAGGGTCTCCAGGGTGCCGAACTGCTCGGCGACCACCAGGGGCGCATGGTTGGGCAGCATGATGCCGCCGCTGCCCACGCGAAGCGTCGAGGTGGCGCCGGCCACATGGCCGATCAGCACCGCCGTGGCGGCGCTGGCGATGCCCTCCAGGTTGTGATGCTCCGCCAGCCAGTAGCGGGTGAAGCCGAGCGCCTCCGCCTGGCGGGCCAGTTGCACCGTCTCGCGGAAGCTGTCGGCGATGCTGCCGCCCTGGCGCACCGGGGCCAGGTCGAGCACCGAGAGGGGAGTCGAGGCGAGTCGAGACATGGTTAGCACCCTGTTAATCGTTAGCTTGCTCGCAATCATCCCGAGACCTGAGGGGCGTTGCAATGTCGGCGATTATTGCCGCTGGGATGCCGAGGGGCGCCGGGGCAGGGCAGAGCGTCTTTATCAGGGACGATCACGTCGAGTTTTCAGGGAGGGGACGCGGCGCCCCGCGACGGCCTGTCCTCAGTAAAGCCCCTCTACCCCCGCCGTTGGTAGGGGGACGAATTGCGCTTATGATAAAGAACCGTACCCCCACGACAGGCTCCCATGTCTTCACGCCGATCCAGTCGCGGCGCCACCCGCCGCCCCCGTCCCGGCCAGCGAGTCGCGTTCGACCGCTGGCTGGATCGCGCCGTGGATATCGCCGTGCTCACCGCCCTGGCGGTGGGCCTCGCGGCCCTGCTATTGACCCTGCTGCGCTGAAAAGGACCTTCGATGCTGCCCGACTACTCCTGGCTCGCCTGGGGCCTGATCGTGCTCTCCACCTACCTCACCGGGGTCTCCAAGGGTGGCTTCGCCGGGGGCTTCGGCACCCTCTCGGTACCGCTGATGGCGCTGGCCATCGGCCCCATCGAGGCGGCCGGCCTGCTGCTGCCGCTGCTGCTGGTGATGGATGCCTTCACCGTGCGCGCCTGGTGGGGCCGCCATGATGGCGCCGAGGTACGCCGCCTGCTGCCCGGCCTGGCGCTGGGGGTGGCCGTCGGCACCCTGCTGGCCGGCAGCCTCGACGAGGACGGCGTGCGCCTCTTGCTGGGCCTCCTCTCGCTGCTGTTCGCCGCCTATATGCTGTTGCGCCCGGCGGCGGGGCGCCCCATCTCGCCGCGTTGGGCCCTGCCCGCCGGCGCCGGCTGCGGCTTCACCAGTTTCCTGGCCCATGCCGGGGCGCCGCCGCTCAACCTCTATCTGGTGCCGCGGCGACTCTCCAAGGAAACCTTTATCGCCACCAGCGCCATCGCCTTCGCCGCGGTCAACCTGATCAAGGTGCCGCCTTACCTGTGGCTTGGCGAGATCAACCTGACCAGCATCTGGGCCTCGCTTCTGTTGGTGCCGGTGGCCTGGGCCGGGGTCAAGAACGGCCTGTGGCTGCAGCATCGGGTCAGCGAGGCGCTCTTCTATCGGCTGGTGATCGTCGCCATGGTGATCGTCGGCGTGCAACTGCTGATCAAGGCGCTGGGGTGAGTCCGGGCGCCATAGGCCTGAGTGCAAAAAGCCCCGCCGAGGCGGGGCAAGAGGACACACGAGCGAGGGGCGGGGCTCAGAAGTGGTACTTGAACCTCAGGCGACCACCATAGCGGTCGGCGTCGTCCAGGTCGTCGATCGCCTCGTGATCGACCCGGCTATAGAAGGCGCCGAGGTAGAGGTCGAAGTTCTCGATGCCGATGGCGTTGGGAAAGCGGTAGGAGGCATAGAGCGTATCCACCGTGTATTCGCCCGGTTCGGTCAGGCTTCCCATGGCCCCGGGCTTGACCTCGTCGATCTCGTTGCGGGCATGGATATAGCCCAGGCCGGCGTTACCCCAGAGGGCATTGAGGCCCAGGGACAGGTTGTCCTCCTCATGGGCATCCAGGTAGGCCAGGTTGGCGTTGACCGACCAGTCGCCGGCGGCGTAGGAGAGGCGCGTGCCATAGCCGGTGCGGTCGCTAATATCCTCGCCGCGCTCATCGACCAGGGCATCGTCGACCAGGTTGGTTTCCGCCCCTATGGCCAGCGTCCAGGGGCCGGGAGTCCAGGCCAGCACCGGGCGCACGATAAAGGAGTTCTTGCTCTCCTCGAGTGCGAAGCCGTGGTAGGTACCGCCGTTGTTACCGTTCTCGAAGAGGTCGGTGCGATCCCCGAACAGGGTGGCGAGCTCGGCATAGAAGTCGCCGCTGCGCTGGCCGAGCAGCACCTGGCCCGAGTCCCCGGCACGACCGCGGCCCTCCTTGGCCTGATAGACATAGCCCTGGCCATCGGCATAGAGGCCATCCGAGGTGTCGCCGCTGTAACCGACGAAGACGTCCTGGCCCAGGGGGAAGAGGTCGAAGGCCTCGAAGCGGCCGACCTTGAGTTCCAGGCCGCCGGCGTTGCCCAGGGCCAGCCAGGCATCATCCAGGCCGAAACCGCCGTCGGTCTGGATCAGCGGCTGCGCCTTGAAGCGTGCGTAATTGCCCGTGGCGCTGGTGCGCTCGCCGCTCACGTCGAGCAGGATGCGCCCGGTCTGGTTGTACTCGTCGCTGGTATCGATCTCGTCGTCGGTGAAAATGGGGCCCGACTGGGTGTTGTAGGAATTGATATCGAGTTCCACATCGCCGCCGAAACTGAGTCGGCCCTGCTCGTTTTCCAGGGTGATGCCGGCGAAGGTCGGGGCGGTGGCGGCGAGGGCGAAGGATCCCATCAAGGTTGTTATTGAAGTCTTCACTGCATTCCTCATGTCATCGTTGTTGTGTTGGCGAGTTAGCGTGGGTGTTGCTGGCTTGCGTGACTGGGGCGGTGACCTCCCTGTGGCGAATGGGCAAGGCATGGCCCTTGGCCGAGGCGAAGGCCTCGGTCAGGCGGGCGTTGACTGGCGAGAAAGGGGGCCGCACCGGAGTCTTCCGGCGCGGCGGGGTCGGGCTTAGACGGTCTTGTTGCGCTTGCGCTGGCGGTATTGGTCGATCACCACGGCGGCGACGATGATCGCGCCCTTGACGATGTCCTGGTAGTAGGCGTCGACGCCCAGGAAGGTGAAGCCCGAGAGCATCACGCCGAGGATCAGGGCGCCGATCACGGTGCCGGCGATGCGGCCCACGCCGCCGGCCAGGCTGGTGCCGCCGATCACCGCCGCGGCGATGGCATCGAGCTCATACATCAGGCCCATGCCGGCCTGGCCGGTACCGGCCCGGGCCGAGGCCACCACCCCGGCCAGGCCGGCGAGCAGGCCGGCGATGGTATAGACCAGCACCAGGTGCCGGCGCACGTTGATGCCGGAGACCCGGGCGGCCTGGGGATTGGCGCCGATGGCGTAGGTGTACTTGCCGTAGCGGGTGTACTTCAGGGCGATATGGAAGAACACCGCCACCGCCAGGAAGATGATCACCGGGTTGGCGCCGGAGCCGATCCAGGTGAACTGCTCGGTGAGCATGCTGACCGGCTGGCCGTCGGTGTAGGCGCGGGCCATGCCTCGGGCGCTGACCATCATGCCCAGGGTGGCGATAAAGGGCGGGATCACCGCGAAGGCGATCAGGGCGCCGTTGACCAGCCCCGCCAGGGCCCCGACCAAGAGGCCGGCGAGTAATGGGAAGACCCAGGGCAGGTCGGTCAGCGCCGGATAGACGGCGCGCAGGTACTCCGACTGCTGGGCCAGGCTGGCGGTCACCATGGCGGTCAGGGCCAGTACCGATCCCGAGGAGAGGTCGATGCCGCCGGTGATGATCACCTGGGTCACGCCGATGGCGATGATGCCGATGATCGACATCTGCAGGATCATGATCAGCAGGCGGCGCGGGTTCATCAGGAAGGAGTCGCCGCGGATCGCCCAGCCGAGAACCTCGAACAGCACGGCGATGCCGATCAGCACCAGGAAGATACTGACCTCGGTGGGGATCTTGCGCTTACGCTTCTTGGGTGCTTCGAGCGGCGTATTGGTGTCGGTTGTTGTCGTCATTGTCTTTACCCTTGGCTGTCTTGGTGTGTCGGCTCAGGCATCCGCCGGTGTCAGGGGAGTGGAGGCCAGCTCCATGATGTTCACCTGGTTGGCCTCGGCCCGGTCGAGAACGCCGGTGACCCTGCCCTCGTGCATCACCAGGATGCGGTCGCTCATGCCCAGCACCTCGGGCAGCTCCGAGGAGATCATGATCACCGCCACACCCTGGCCGGCGAGCTTGCTGATCAGCTTGTGGATCTCGGCCTTGGCGCCGACGTCGATACCGCGGGTCGGCTCGTCGAGGATCAGGATCCGCGGCTGGGTCATCAGCCAGCGGCCGATCAGCACCTTCTGCTGATTGCCGCCGGAGAGGTTGCCGATACGCTCGTCGAGGCTCGGCGTCTTGACCCGCAGCAGGGCCTTCATGGTGTCGCACTCATGATCGAGGCGGCCCTGCTCGACGAAGGGGCCCCGGGTGTAGCCATCGCGCAGCACCGCCATCTCCATGTTCTCGATCACCGACAGGCCGAGGAACAGGCCGGTCTCCTTGCGGTCCTCGGTGAGCAGCGCCAGGCCGCGCAGCATGGCCTGGTGGGGCGAGGTGATCTGCGTTTCCTCGCCGTCGATGGCGATGCTGCCGCCGCTGGCCGGGGTGACGCCGAACAGGGTCTCGGCGACATTGGTGCGCCCGGAGCCCACCAGGCCGGCGATGCCCAGGATTTCCCCGGCGCGCAGGTCGAAGCTGACGTTCTCGAAGACGCCCTCCAGGCTGAGGTCCTTGACCGAGAGCACCACCTCGCCGATGGGGACCTCCTGCTTGGGGAACATCTGGGTCACCTCGCGGCCCACCATCAACTGGATGATCTTGTCGGAGTCGAGTTCGCTGGCCGGGGCGGCGTGGATAAATTGGCCATCGCGGAATACCGAGATGTCGTCGGCGATCTCGAAGACCTCATCCATCTTGTGGGTGATATAGATGATGCCCTTACCCTGGGCGCGCAGGTCATTGATGATGCGGAACAGGTGTTCCACCTCGCGGTCGGTGAGCGCCGAGGTGGGTTCATCCATGATCAGCACGTCGGACTCATAGGAGACCGCCTTGGCGATCTCGATCATCTGGCGTTCCGCCACACTGAGGCGGCGCACCTCGGTTTCCGGATCCATATCGATGCCCAGGCGTTCGAAGAGCGCCTCGGTCATCCGCAGCATGCGGGGGTGATCGACCAGGCCGAAGGCATTGAGGGGTTCGCGGCGAATCCAGATATTCTCGGCGATGGTCATGAAGGGCATCAGGTTGAGTTCCTGATGGATCATGGCGATGCCGGCCTCCAGGGCATCCAGCGGGCCCTTGAGGTCCAGCGGCCGGCCATGCAGGCGCACCTCGCCCTGGTCGGGGATATAGACCCCGGCGATGATCTTCATCAGGGTCGACTTGCCGGCACCGTTCTCGCCCATCAGGGCATGCACGGTGCCCGGGCGAATCTTGAGCCGGACATTGTCCAGGGCGACCACGCCGGGGAAGGTCTTGCGGGCATCGACCACCTCGAGCAGATACTCGGCGGCGTCCACGGTCGGGGCTTCGGCAATCATCGTAGCCATGGGGGAGACTCCTGAGGCGATGAGGGCCCGCCAACCGGCGGGCCCGCGAGCATCAATTGGTGAGGAAGTCGTCGAGGTTGTCGGGGGTCACCAACTGGAAGGGCACCATATTGATGCTCTCCACCGGCTCGCCATTGGCCAGATCGATGGCCACCTCGACGGCGCCGCCGCCCTGGCCGACCGGATCCTGGAAGACGCTGACTGCCAGCTCGCCACGCTGCATGGCGTCCAGGGCATCGCGGGTGGCATCGATACCGCCCACCAGGATGTCAGTGGGGGAGATGCCGGACTGCTTCATGGCGATCAGGGCACCGAGGGCCATCTCGTCGTTATTGGCGGCAATGGCATCGATCCGCTCGCCGCCGACGATCCAGTTATTCATCAGGTCGATGGCCTCGGTACGCTGGTAGTCGGCGGTCTGCATGTCGACCAGCTCCAGGCCCGGGTAGGCGTCGAAGACAGATTCGACCCCGGCGGTACGCTCGTGGGTGGCGCTGGAGGAGAGCTCGCCGAGCATCACCGCCACGCGCCCCTCGCCGCCGAGCCTCTCGGCCAGGGCCTGCATCTGAAGCTCGCCGGCCACCCGCTGTTCGGAACCGACGAAGGCCACGTCCTCGTGATCCAGGTCGTCGCCCTCGGGCTGACGGTTGACATAGACCAGGGGGATGCCGCTCTCCACCGCGGTCTGGGTCATCATGCTGGTGGCGGCGGTATCCACCGGGTTGATGATGATGGCGTCGACCCCCTGGGCGGCCAGGCTCTGGGTCTGGCTGAGCTGGCGGCCGATATCCCCCTGGGCATCCAGGAACTGGATGTCCCAGCCCTGGTTCTCGGCCTCGGCCTGCATGGCATTGCGCATGCTGGTGAGGAAGTTGTCGTCGAAGTAGGCCACCGAGACGCCGATGGTCTGAGCCATGGCGCTGGTGGAGCAGAGGGTGGCAAGGGCGGCGCCGAGTAGCAGGCGTTTCATAGCGAGTCTCCTATTGCGTGTCGTTGTGGTTATTGCCAGCGGGACTGGTGAAAGGAGCAGGTTTTCCATCGAACCCTGATATGGAATTTAGATTCCATTTTGAAATTTTGCAAAAATATTATTCTATACTTTGGTATAAATAGAATTATTGTTCCGTTTTTTGGTCGGCGTGCCGGCCGCCCGTTCGGGCATAAAAAAGCCCCGCAGTGAGCGGGGCGAAGAGACGTCCGACCTGTATCAGGGGACGATCACTGCTTGACGATCCATTCATGAGCCGGGTCGTTCTGGAACTTCCAGTTGCGCTTGGGGCCGGCCATCACATTGAGGTAGTAGAGTTCATAGCCATGGGGGGTACCCACCGGATGGTAGCCCCGGGGGACCATCACGCAGCAGCCATCCTCCACCGCCATGGTCTCGTCCAGGCTACGATCATCGGTGTAGACCCGCTGGAAGGCGAAGCCCTGGGCGGGGTTGAGGCGATGGTAGTAGGTCTCCTCGAGGATCGACTCCTCGGGCAGGTTGTCCACGTCGTGCTTGTGGGGCGGATAGCTGGACCAGTTGCCCGCCGGGGTATAGACCTCCACCACCAGCAGGCCGTCCGCCGGCTCGGTCTCCGGCAGGATGTCCTGGATATGCCGGGTGTTGGTGCCGCTGCCCCGGGTGCTGCGCCTGATCTGGTCGGGGGCGATCAGCCGCGGCGCGTGATTGCCGTGGCCGGGGGCGCTGCACACCGCCAGCTCCATGTCGGTGGTGGCCTCGACGCCATAGCTCACGCCGTCGGGGAGGTAGACGGCGTAGGGCGGGACCTTCTCGAAGATATCCATTCGCTGGCCGATGTCCTCCCAGCGCTGCTCGCCGCAGCTCACGGTGGCGCGGCCACTCAGCAGCACCAGGCAGTGCTCGCGGCCCTCGGTATTGGCCTCCAGGCGCTGGCCCTTGGCCAGCCGGTGGACGCGGAAGCCCACGTGCTCCCAGCCGGCGGATTGCGGGGTGACTTCCAGCACCTTGCCCTGGGCGTCGGGGTGCTGGGGACGAACGAGGAGTGAGGTCATGCGAATGCCCTCCTGAAAACGGTTGAGAAATGGGTCGCCTGGTGGCGTCAGCGCACGGCGGGGGAGTCGCTGCCATCGTCGACGCCATCCCGCGCCTTGTCCTGGCGCACCCCCAGGGCGATGGCCAGGGTCTGGGTCAGGCACAGCGAGGCGGTCAGGCCGCGGAAGCTCTTGACCTCGGCCTCGTGCACCACCAGCGAGACGTCGGCCAGCCGGGCCAGGGGGCTCAAGCTGGAATCGGTGATCACCACCAGCGGCAGGCCCCGCGCCTTGGCTTCCTCCGCCGCCTCCCGGGACTCCTGGGCATAGGGCGAGAAGCTCACCACCATCAGCGCATCCCGGTCGCCCATGGACTTGAGTTGCTCCAGGTGCATGCCCCCCAGGCCGCTGACCAGTTGGGTGCGCTTGTCCACGTGCTGCAGCGCGTAGGCCATGTAGCTGGCCACCACGAAGCTGCGCCGGGCCCCCATCACATGGACGATTTCCGCCTTCTCGAAGATATCCAGGGCCTGCTCCAGGTGGCGGGGGTCGATGCGCCCCGGCAACTGGTCGAGCACCTCCCGGTTGGCCTCGGCGAACTCCCACAGCAGCTCGGTGCTGTCCGGCGTCTCGCCGGTGGCGGTGCGCACGGCGCGGATCCGCTCGGTGTAGTTGGGCAACTCGTCCACCAGGCGCGCGCGGAACAGCTGCTGCATCTCCGAGAAGCCCTTGAAGCCGAAGCTGTTGGCGAAGCGGATCAGGGTCGAGGGGGTGACCCCGGCCTGGTCGGCCAGCTTGGCCACGGTGGCGAAGGCCACCTCCTGGGGGTGGTCGAGCAGGAAGCGGGCGGTCTGCTGCAGGCGCCGGCTCAGCGCCGGGTAGTCCGCGGTGATACGCGCTTCCAGGGTGGTGAAGTCCTGTGGGGTCTGATTCATGGTGTCCGCCTTGCCGATGACTGGTCAGCGTCCGGGTGTCGGTATGCTCACACCCTAGCACCTTGGGAATAAAAATTCCATTGAAACGTTAGTATAGAATGCTGGGTCTGGCAATGGCCTCTCTGGGCGCCTCGGGCGCTCCGTGGCCTTCGTCTTTGGTCGTAGTCGATCGGGGGTGGAATAGGGGAGAGCCGCGCCATGCCCGGGATGCCGGCGGATCGGCGGTGGTTAAAATGAAATATTCAGTCTGTTGATAAAGTGGAATAATTGTTCTAGTCTTCGGGCAGACCACAACAACCACGATAATCACGCCCTCAATCCGGAGGCCGCCATGGCTCAAACCAACGTGAAGTTCGCCCTCAACCATATGGTCTGCCCGCGCTGGACGCCGCTGCAGCTGATCGAGACCGCCGCCGAGATGGGGGTGGGCGCGGTGGAGCTGCGCAACGACGTGGGCGATAACAGCCTGACTGATCGGCAGCAGGCCCAGGCCGCCGGTCGCCGGGCCCGGGAACTGGGCATCGAGGTGCTCAGCCTCAACGCCCTCTATCCTTTCAATATCTGGAACGAGGAACGCGCCGCCCAGGCCGAGGCCATGGCCGAACTGCTCGCCGCCGCCGGCGGCCGCGGCCTGGTGCTCTGCCCGCTGGTGGACGGCGACGACACGGCCTCTCCCGAGGAGCAGCGCGCTCGCCTGGAGCAGGCGCTGACCTCCCTGGACGCCATCCTCGGGCGCCATGACCTCAGGGGCTTCGTCGAGCCGCTGGGCTTCCCGATCTCCACCCTGCGCACCAAGGCCGAGGCGGTGCAGACCATCCGCGAGCTGGGGCTGGAGTCGCGCTTCGGCCTGGTCCACGACACCTTCCACCACCAGGGCGCCGGCGAGCGCGAGTTCTTCGCCGAACGCACGGGGCTGGTGCATATCTCCGGCGTCGAGGACCCGGCCGTCGGCTTCGAGGCGATGCTCGACCCCCATCGGCTGCTGGTGGGCGAGGATGACCGCCTCGACAACCTCGGCCAGATCCGCCGGCTGCTGGAGGAGGGCTACCAGGGCTACCTCTCCTTCGAGCCCTTCGCCGACTCGGTGCACGCCGCCGTGGATCCGGTGAGCGAGCTGCGTCAGAGCATGGATTTCGTCCGCGCCGGCCTCGCCTGAGCCACCCCAGAACCCAGGAGGATGACCGAATGAAGATCGCCCTCGATCCGCATATGCATCGCCACCTCTCCCTGCCGGAGATCTGTCGCCTCACCAAGGAGCTCGGCTACGACTATGTCGAGCTCTCGCCGCGCCCCGACTTCATGGTCTGGTGGACTCGGCCGCGCACCTATCCCGCCGCTATCCAGGCTTTCAAGAAGGCCATGCGCGAGCACGACGTGGGCCTGGCCACCATGCAGCCCATGTACCGCTGGTCCAGCCCCTACCGGGACGAGTGGGAAATGGCCATGGACAACTGGAAGCGCATCATCGAGGTGGCCGTGGAGCTGGAGTGCGACACCCTGATCTCCGAGTTCGGTCGCGGCGGCTCCGTGGAGCGCTCCCAGGCCGACCGCCAGGGCATCCACACCCCCGAGGCCTGCGAGAACGCCTTCTGGCGCTCCATGGACGTGCTGGTGCCGATCCTCGAGCGCGAGGGCCTGACCCTGAGCGTCGAGCCCCATCCGGAGGACTGGATCGAGACCATGGAGCCGGCGGTGGAGATCATCAAGACCATCGATTCCCCGTCGGTGAAGTGCTCCTATATCGCGCCGCACTGCTTCTACTACGGCGATGACCTGGCCGAGACCATTCGCGCCACCCGGGGCGAGCTGGTGCATGCCCGGGTCGCCGACACCTTCAACCACAAGGCCTCCTCCCAACTGCGCTATATCGTCAATCCGCCGGGCTCCGAGGCCCGGGTGCACCAGCACCTGAACATCGGCGAGGGCGAGATCGACTGGGACGTCTTCTTCAAGACCCTGCACGAGGTGGGCTTCGATGGGGTGCTCTCCAGCTGCGTCTTCGGCTGGGAGGAGCGGGCCGTGGAGTCGTCCCGCTTCATGCGCCAGGAGATTCAGCGTTACGTCGACAAGTACTGGAACCAGTAAAAGGACAACACCATGACAGTCAGAATCGGAGTCATCGGCACCGGCATGATCGGCGAGGAGCACGCCCGCCGTATCATCCAGCAGCTCACCGGCGGCGAGATCGTCGCCGTCACCGACGTCAACCAGGAGCAGGCCCGGGCCGTAGTCGACCGCCTGGGTCTCGAGGCCCGGGTCTATGAGGACGGCCAGGCGCTGATCGCCGCCGATGACGTGGATGCGGTGCTGGTCACCTCCTGGGGGCCGACCCACGAGGAGTACGTGCTGGCGGCCATCGCCGCCGGCAAGGCGGTGTTCTGCGAGAAGCCGCTGGCCACTACCGCCGAGGGCTGCCGGCATATCATCGACGCCGAGATCGAGGCCGGCCGCCGCCTGGTGCAGGTGGGCTTCATGCGCCGCTACGACAGCGGCTACCGGATGATGAAGGATGCCATCGACGGCGGCCAGTTGGGTGAGGCGCTGATGGTGCACGCCGCCCATCGCAACCCCGAGGTGCCGGAGCGCTACATCACCCCCATGGCGATCCACGACACCCTGATCCACGAGCTGGACACCTTCCGCTGGCTGCTCGACGACGACTACCGGAGCGCCCAGGTGGTCTTTCCGCGCAAGACCCGCCATGCCCATGACCAGGTCGCCGACCCGCAGATCGTCATGCTGGAGACGGTGAAGGGCGTGCGCATCGACGTGGAGGTGTTCGTCAACTGCCGCTATGGCTACGACATCCAGTGTGACGTGGTCGGCGAGGAGGGCATCGCCCGGCTGCCCGAGCCCCAGAGCCTGCAGTTCCGCCAGGCCGGGCGGCTCTCCAACGAGATCCTCCAGGACTGGAAGAAGCGTTTCAGCGAGGCCTTCGACGTGGAGCTCCAGGCCTTTATCGACGGCGTGGCCGCCGGGCGCATCGAGGGGCCCTCCTCCTGGGACGGCTATGCCGCGGCCATCGCCGGGGACGTCTGCGTCAAGGCCCAGGAGAGCGGCGCCATCGAGGCCATCGAGATGCCCGAGCGTCCCGCCTTCTACGGCTGAGCGGAGTCGACATGGGTGTGTGGACAGCCCCGGGCCCGGCAGGGACCGGGGCTGTCCTGTTTCGGGAGGTGGTTCGAGATGGGATCGGGAGGGTCCGGCATGCGACTAAAGAAGAACGAATCATCCTTTCCATTTATTGAATGGATGGAATCTTCGTTCTAAAATAAATTCCAAGTGGAACACATAAACCGGCATCTTCACCCATCACCGACCGGCCGAGCCGCGCGAGCGGGGCTCGGGACTGGCCAAGTCTAGGATGCGAGCCCATGACTGACACCAAGACCCTCGACCTGATCTGCCTGGGACGCGCCGCCGTCGACCTCTACGGCGAGCAGATCGGTAGCCGCCTGGAGGACATGAGCGGCTTCGCCAAGTACCTCGGCGGTTCCTCCGGCAATATCGCCTATGGCACCGCCCGCATGGGGCTCAAGAGCGCCATGCTGACCCGGGTGGGCGACGAGCATATGGGGCGCTTCGTGCGCGAGGAGCTGGCCCGGGCCGGCGTCGACACCGGCCATGTGATCACCGACCCCGAGCGCCTCACCGGCCTGGTGCTGCTGGGTATCAAGGATCGCGACACCTTCCCGCTGATCTTCTACCGTCACGACTGCGCCGACATGGCCCTCGAGGCCGATGACGTCGACCCGGCCTTTATCGCCTCCAGCCGGGCGTTGCTGATCACCGGCACCCACTTCTCCACCGAGCGGACCCACAACGCCAGCAAGACTGCCATCGAGTACGCCAAGGCCGCCGGCACCAAGGTGATCCTGGATATCGACTACCGCCCGGTGCTCTGGGGCCTGACCGGCCTGGGCGACGGCGAGACCCGCTTTATCTCTAATGAAGGCGTCAGCCGCCACCTGCAGAGCATCCTGCCCGACCTGGACCTGGTGGTGGGCACCGAGGAGGAGGTGCATATCGCCGGCGGCAGCACCGATACCATCGCCGCCCTGAAACGAATTCGTGAGCTCACCAACGCCACCATCGTGCTCAAGCTGGGCGCCCAGGGCTGCACCGTGCTGGACGGCGCCATCCCCGACAGCGAGGCCGACTTCGTGGTGCATACCGGCGTCAAGGTGGACGTGCTCAATGTGCTGGGGGCCGGCGACGCCTTTATGAGCGGCTTCCTGCGCGGCTGGCTGAACGGCGAGTCCCACGAGCGCAGCTGCGCCTATGCCAACGCCTGCGGCGCCCTGGTGGTCTCCCGCCACGGCTGCGCCCCGGCCATTCCCAGTGCCGAGGAGCTCGACGACTACCTGGCCCGGGCCGCGTCGATCCCACGCCCGGACCTGGACGCGCGACTCAACCACCTGCATCGGGTCACCACCCAGCGCAGCGCCACCGAGTGGCAGGACCTGTGCATCCTGGCCTTCGACCACCGCAAGCAGCTGTTCGACATGGCCCGGGAGGCGGGCGCCGATCCGGCACGCATCAAGACCCTGAAGCGCCTGCTGGTGCAGGCTACCGAGCGCGGCGCCGAGCGCCTGGGGGCGAGCCAGGTGGGGGTGCTGATCGACGACACCTATGGCCAGGACGCCCTCAACGACGTCACCGGTCGCGGCTGGTGGATCGGCCGCCCGGTGGAGCTGCCCAGCTCCCGGCCCATCGAGCTGGAGGGCGGTCGCGATATCGGCAGCCGCCTGAAGAGTTGGCCCCGGGAGCATATCGTCAAGTGCCTGGTGTTCTTCCATCCCCAGGATGGCGTCGAGCTGCGTCGCGCCCAGGAGCGCCAGGTGCTGGAGCTCTACCGGGCCTGCTGCGCCTCCGGGCACGAGCTGCTGCTGGAGATCATCCCGCCCCGCGACATGGCCAGCGACGACGACACCTACCTCCACACCATGCAGCGCATCTACAACCTGGGGGTGCAGCCCGACTGGTGGAAGCTGCCGCCCCAGACCCCGGCCGCTTGGCGACGCATCACCGAGCTGCTAGCCGAGCGCGCCCCCCACTGCCGCGGCGTGGTGATGCTGGGCCTGGACGCGCCGGCCGAGGAGCTCAAGCAGGGCTTCATGGACAGCGCCGGCGTCGAGGTCTGCAAGGGCTTCGCGGTGGGGCGCACCATCTTCGGCGAGCCGAGCCGCAAGTGGTTGCGCGGCGATTACGACGACGAGCAACTGATCCAGGCCGTGCTGGCCAACTATCTGGAACTGGTGGAAACCTGGCAGGCGCGCCAGCGCGCCTGATCCCGTAACGCGCCTTTGAAGGGTAAGACTATGAGCACCATTCGACTCACCATGGCCCAGGCCGTCGTCCGCTACATGATGGCCCAGAAGGTCGAACTCGACGGCGAGATCCAGCCGCTTTTCCCCGGGGTCTGGGCGATCTTCGGCCACGGCAACGTGGCCGGCCTGGGCGAGGCCCTCTACCAGGCCCGCGAGACCCTGCCCACCTACCGGGCCCATAACGAGCAGGGCATGGCCCACGCCGCCATCGCCTACGCCAAGACGCTCAATCGCCGCCAGGTGATGGCCTGTACCGCCTCGGCGGGGCCGGGCTCCACCAATATGGTCACCGCCGCCGCCGTGGCCCACGTCAACCGCCTGCCGGTGCTCTTCCTGCCGGGGGACACCTTCGCCACCCGCCTGCCCGACCCGGTGCTGCAGCAGGTGGAGAATTTCCATGACCACACCCTGACCTCCAACGACTGCTTCAAGCCGGTGAGCCGCTTCTTCGATCGCATCACCCGCCCCGAGCAGCTGCTCACCTCGCTGCCCCAGGCGGTGCGGGTGCTTACCGATCCGGTGGAGTGTGGTCCGGTCACCCTGGCGCTGCCCCAGGACATCCAGACCTTCGCCTATGACTATCCGGCGCACTTCTTCGCCGAGCGGGTGCATCGGCCGCGGCGTCAGGCCGCCGACCGTCGCGAACTCGAGGACGCCATCGCCCTGATCCGCCAGGCGAAGAAGCCGCTGGTGATCGCCGGGGGCGGCGCCCACTACGCCGAGGCCCTGGCCGAGTTCGAGGCCTTCGTCTCCGCCTACCACCTACCGGTGGGCGAGACCCAGGCCGGCAAGGGGGCCCTGCCCTGGGATCATGTCCAGAACCTGGGCACCATCGGCGTCACCGGTGGCGCCGCCGCCAATGCGCTGGCCGCCGAGGCCGACCTGATCATCGCCGTGGGCACCCGGTTGGGCGACTTCGCCTCCGGTTCCCGGGCCCTGATCAATCCCGAGGCGAAGCTGCTCTCCGTCAACGTGGCCTCCTTCGATGCGGTCAAGCACAAGGGCCAGGCCCTGGTGGGCGATGCCAAGCTCAGCCTGCCGGAGCTCAGCGCCGGCCTCGATGGCTGGCTCCCCGAGGGCGCCTGGATCGAGCAGGCCGCCGCCCTGCGCGCCGACTGGAACCAGACCGTGGAGCGGGTCACCGCCGACCGCGGCACCGATCTGCCCTGTGACGCCGAGGTGGTGGGGGCGGTCAATCGCGCCGCCGGCGAGCGCGACATCGTGGTGTGTGCCGCCGGCGGCCTGCCCGGTGAGCTGCAGAAGCTGTGGCGCACCCGTTTCCACCGCGGCTACCACCTGGAGTACGGCTACTCCTGCATGGGTTACGAGCTGGCCGGCGGCCTGGGCGCCAAGATGGCGATGCCCGACTCCGAGGTCTTCGTGATGGTCGGCGACGGCTCCTACCTGATGCTCAACTCCGAGATCGCCACCTCGGTGATGCTGGGTCACAAGATCATCGCCGTGGTTCTCGACAACCGTGGCTACGGCTGCATCCACCGCCTGCAGCAGTTCTGCGGCGGCCCCGGCTTCAACAACATGCTCGACGACTGCCTGACCGTGGAGGGCGGCGCGCCCAAGACCGATTTCGCCGCCCATGCCGCGGCGCTCGGCGCGAAGGCCGAGCGGGTCGGCAATATCCAGGAGCTGGAGGCGGCCCTGGAGCGCGCCAAGGCCGCCGAGATCAGCTACGTGATCGCCATCGACACCGATGCCCTGGCCGATACCCAGGACGGCGGTTCCTGGTGGGACGTGGCGGTGCCCGAGGTCTCGGAGCGTCCCGAGGTCAATGAGGCCCGGAGCCGCTACGAGGCCTATAAGGCCCGCCAATTCAAGAATCTCTAACTCTCGACCCCATCACGAGCGAATTCAGGAGTCCAATATGAGCGTAAGACTGGGCATCAACCCCCTGACCTGGACCAACGACGATATGCCGTCGCTGGGCGGCGATACCCCCCTGGAGACCTGCCTCTCCGAGGGCAAGCAGGCCGGCTTCTCCGGCTTCGAGCTGGGCCACAAGTTTCCCCGCGACCCCGAGGTGCTGGGTCCCATCCTCGATAACCACGGCCTGTCGTTGGTCTCCGGCTGGTACAGCAGCGAGCTGCTGACCCGTACCGCCGAGGAGGAGATCGAGGCGATCAAGCCCCACCTGCGCCTGCTCAAGTCGCTGGGCGCCACCGCCATGGTGTTCTGCGAGGTGAGCCGCTGCGTGCATGGCCAGCGTGACGTGCCGCTCTCCCATAGCCCGACCATGAGCGAAGAAGAGTGGCAGACCTTTATCCCGCGCCTCAACCGGGTGGCGGACTACTGCCAGGCCCAGGGCGTGACGATCGCCTATCACCACCACCTGGGCACCCTGATCGAGACCCCCGAGGAGATCGCCCGGCTGATGGCGGAGACCGCCCCGTCGGTTGGCCTGCTGCTCGACTCCGGCCACCTGGTGGGCGCCGGCGGCGACCCGGTGGCCGCCCAGAAGCTGTACGCCGAGCGCATCAAACATGTGCATTGCAAGGACATCCGTAGGGAGGTGCTGGAGGACCTGCGCAACCGCGACCTCAGCTTCCTGGAAGGTGTGCTGGGCGGAATGTTCACCGTGCCGGGGGACGGCTTTATCGACTACGTCAGCCTCTTCAAGGGGCTGCGCGACAGCGACTACCAGGGCTGGCTGGTGGTGGAGGCCGAACAGGACCCCGCCGTGGCCCACCCGCTCACCTATGCCCGCCTGGGCCACGACAACCTGCAGCGCTTCTGCGACGAGGCCGGCCTCCGGGTCACCCAATAACCGAATAGCGAAAGGAGTTTCCCCCATGAGCATGCTGGGCAACTATATCCATGGCCGGGCCGAGGCCAGCCACAGCGGGCGCAGCGCCCCCGTCTACGACCCCGCCACCGGCGAGGAGTCCCTTCGAGTGGCGCTCTCCAGTGCCGACGAGACCCGCGAGGCGGTGCGTTCGGCCTCCGAGGCCTTCGCTACCTGGTCCAGGGTCTCGCCGCTCAAGCGCGCGCGCATCCTGTTCAAGTTCAAGGCCCTGGTCGAGGAGCACGCCGACGAGCTGGCGCGGCTGATCTCCCGCGAGCACGGCAAGGTGTTCTCCGACGCCAAGGGCGAGCTGACCCGTGGCCTGGAAGTCGTCGAGTTCGCCTGCGGCATCCCCCACCTGCAGAAGGGCGAGCACTCCCTGAACGTGGGCACCGGGGTGGACAGCTACTCGATGATGCAGCCCCTGGGGGTCTGCGCCGGCATCTCGCCGTTCAACTTCCCGGCCATGGTGCCGATGTGGATGTTCCCCGTGGCCCTGGCCTGCGGCAACACCTTCGTGATGAAGCCCTCCGAGAAGGACCCCTCCACGCCGATGCGCCTGGCCGAGCTGCTCAGCGAGGCGGGCCTGCCGGACGGCGTCTTCAACGTGGTCAACGGCGACAAGGAGAGCGTGGACGTGCTGCTCACCGACGAGCGGGTCCAGGCGGTGAGTTTCGTCGGCTCCACCCCCATCGCCGAGTACATCTACGCTACCGCCTCGGCGCACGGCAAGCGGGTCCAGGCCCTGGGCGGTGCCAAGAACCATATGGTGATCATGCCCGACGCCGACCTCGACCAGGCCGTCGGCGCGCTGATGGGCGCGGCCTACGGCTCCGCCGGCGAGCGCTGCATGGCCATCTCGGTGGCCGTGCCGGTGGGCGAGGAGACCGCCGAGCGGCTGCGCGAGAAGCTGGTGGCCGAGCTTGACAAGCTGCGCGTCGGCCCGGGCCTGGTGGATGGCCCCGATAACGACATGGGCCCGCTGGTCACCCGCGAGCACCTGGAGAAGGTCCGCGGCTATATCCAGGCCGGCGTGGACGAGGGCGCCGAGCTGGTGGTGGACGGCCGCCAGGCACGCATTGAGGGGGCCGGCGACGGCTACTTCGTGGGCGGCAGCCTCTTCGATCACGTCAAGCCGGGGATGCGCATCCACCGCGAGGAGATCTTCGGCCCGGTGCTGGCCATCGCCCGTGCCGCCAGCTACGACGAGGCGGTGAAGATGATCAACGACCACGAGTACGGCAACGGCACCGCCATCTTCACCCGCGACGGCGACGCCGCCCGTCAATTCTGCGAGCAGATCCAGGTGGGCATGGTCGGCGTCAACGTGCCGATCCCGGTGCCCATGGCCTTCCACAGCTTCGGCGGCTGGAAGCGCTCGCTGTTCGGTCCGCTGCATATGCACGGCCCCGACGGCGTGCGCTTCTACACCCGCATGAAGACCATCACCCAGCGCTGGCCCAGCGGCATCCGCGAGGAAACCAACCACTTCACCATGCCGACCCTGTGAGCGGCTGACCCCAACCCGGCGCCGGAGCCCGCTCCGGCGCCCCAGCCAGGGAGCACGCCATGCCCCTCGTGACCCTTACCCTGCCGGATCATCGTCCGGTGCTGTGGCGCAAGAAGGTCGCCGACCTGGTCAACGCCGCGGTCATCGAGACCCTGGATTTCCCCGAGGATGATCGCTACCAGATCATCCAGCCCCTGCCGGTGGAGCAGATGGAGTTGCAGGCCCGGCATCGCGACGCCGTTATCCTGCAACTGACTATGCGCGCCGGTCGCCCGACTCATGCCAAGCAGGCCTTCTACCGCCGCATCACCGATGACCTGGCCCGCCAGGCCGATATCGACCCCGCCAACGTGATGATCGTGATCACCGAGAACCGGGACGCCGACTGGTGCTTCGGCCACGGCGAGGCGCAGTTTCTCCAGGCCCATCAGGCCAGCTGAGTGTCGGCACGCTCCCCCGAATCCGTTGGCGCCGAAGCGTCCGATGGCCACTTCGTCTGTACCCGGAGGGCTCTGGCCTCGACTAAAGTCGGGGAGTGAATGGTTTGAATAATCCATTCGTGGAATCTATATTCTAGAACGTGTATTTCATCAGCCTCTTCGGCAGCGTCGGCCAGAGGGGCATCGACAATAACCGGAGACGCTTATGAGCACCCAGACCTCGACACTCGCCGCGCCGGGCGCCAGCGCCTCGACCGCGGATTCCGGCCAGGGAGGGGAATTCGAACACCAACGCATCCCCGCCAGCCGCCAACTCAGCGGCAAGTACTTCCTCGGCTCCTATGCCGGCGAGCATGTCGCCGGCACCGAATTCGTGATCGGCGCCTCCCTGGTGGCACTGGGCGTCAGCACCAGCGACCTGCTGTGGGGCCTGCTGATCGGCAACCTCTTCGCCGTGCTCTCCTGGGCCTGGGTGTGCAGTCCGGTGGCGACCCGCTCGCGCATGACCATCTACTGGTACCTGGAGCGCCTGGCCGGCAAGCGCTTCTCACTGGCCTACAACCTGCTCAACGGCCTGATCTTCGCCGTGGTCTCCGGGGCCATGATCACCGTCTCCGCCTCGGCCTTCCGGGTGGTGACCAGCATCCCGCCGCAGACCGCCTGGTATCCCCAGAGCCTCAGCTTCGTGGCCCTGGTGCTCTTCGTCGGTGCCATCACCGTATGGATGACCCTCAAGGGCTTCAAGCTGATCGCCAACTTCTCCACCGTCTGCTCGCCCTGGATGGCCACCATGTTCCTGGCCAGCGGCGTGGTCACCATCCCGGTGCTGCTGCATATGGGGCAACTGGACGGCATCACCAGCCTCGCCGGGGTGGTCGACACCTTCGTCTGGACCGGCGCCACCCCGGACGGCGCGCCGGGTATCTCGGTGTGGGTGATCGCCGCCTGGGCCTGGGGCGCCAACCTGCCCATGCACCTGGGCATGAGCGACATGTCGATCCTGCGCTTCGCCCGCAAGTCCTCCTACGGCTACTTCTCCGCCGCCGGCATGTATATCGGCCACTACATGGCCTGGGTCTGCGCCGGCATGATGGGGGCCACCGCGGCGCTGCTGGCCGGCTCCCAGCTCACCGAGATGGACCCGGGCGGCGTGGCCTTCCGGATCCTCGGCGCCATGGGGCTGATCGCCGTGGTGATCGCCGGCTGGACCACCTCCATTCCCAGCCTCTATCGCGCCGGCCTGGCCTTCCAGTCGGTCTTCCCGAAATATTCCCGGGTCCGGGTGACGGCGGTTACCGGGCTGGTGACCACCCTGATCGCCTGCTTCCCCTTCGTCTTCACCCAGTGGCTCAATGTGCTCTCCTACTTCATCATGCTGATCGCCCCGGTGGGGGCCATCATCGCCGCCGAGCACTTCCTGCTGCCGCGCCTGGGCATGCGTCCCCTGTGGCGCGAGCATCGGGGCCTCGCCGACAACCGGCCCGCCTTCCTGGCCTGGGGCGTCGGGATCCTGGCCGGTGTCCTGCTGCTGATGGAGGGCTCACTGCACCTCTTCACCCTCTTTATTCCCGTCTGGCTGGTCAGCCTGGTGGCCTATCCGCTGCTGTGCCGGGCCCTGGGCGTCGAGCGCGACGCGGGCGGCGACGTCTATACCGAGGCCTACGGTCCGGTGCATCCGCCGGAGGTCCCCGGCGGTGAGGCCGAGGCGCACCATCCGGTACGGGTGCTCGACCCCTGGTACTTCACCGCCGTGGCCTGCCTGTTGGTGATCCTGGGGGCGGCCGGCTGGGCCTGGTTCAACGGCGCCGATGCGGTGGCTCACCTGGACAGCTTCCAGTGGCTGATCGTGGTGCCCACGGCGCTCTACTTCGCCTCCGCCACCCTGTGGATGAAAAACCGCCGCAAGCCGCGCACCACCTGAGGCAAGGCGCGCTTCCACTCCCCTCGACGGGCCGGCTTCGCGCCGGCCCGTCGTCGTTGGCCGTTGGGGCAAGGGGATAACAAGAAAGTGAATTTACTGATGCCTCGCCACCGGAATAAGTGCTCCGGGTCGCCCGTTTCAGCGTATGGAGAGGATTGCGGCAGGGAAGAAATAACAAGAAAGTGAAAATAGGTGGATCGGCCGACTGCTGTAATGGGGGCGAGTGGGCATCGGCCCCTCATCCCAAACCTTGCTCACGGAGTCCTCCGAATGCAGTTACGAATCGCCAGCGCGCCCTGTTGCTGGGGCGTCGACGACGTCAACAACCCCCACCTGCCGCCCTGGGAGCGGGTCCTCGACGAGGCCGCCGAGGCGGGCTACCAGGGCCTGGAACTGGGGCCCTACGGCTACCTGCCCCTGGAGGGCGAGCGCCTCGCCCGGGCCCTGGAGGCGCGTGACCTGACGGTGGTCGCCGGTACCATCTTCGATGACCTGGTCGACCCGACCAACCTCGATAGCCTGATCCGCCAGACCCACGAGATCTGTGGCTTCCTCAGGCGGCTGCCGGAACTGCCCCGGGCGCCGGGCCAGCGCCACCCCGCCCCCTATCTGGTGCTGATCGACCATGTGCATGCCGAGCGCAGCCGCCATGCCGGTCACACCGAGACGGCGCCGCGCCTCGCCGACGATCGCTGGGACACGCTGATGGCGAATATCCGCGCCATCGCCGAGCTGGCCAGCCGCGAGTACGGCATCCGTGCGGTCGTCCATCCCCATGCCGGCGGCTATATCGAGTTCGCCGACGAGATCCGCCGCCTGCTGGTGGATATACCCGACCACACCGCCGGCCTGTGCCTGGATACCGGCCATCTCCACTACTCCGGTATGGATCCGGTGACCTGGCTGCGCGACCACGCCGCGCGCCTGGACTACCTGCATTTCAAGGATATTGCGCCGCGGGTCTTCGCTGAGGTCATGGCCGACCGGGTGGACTTCTTCGCGGCCTGCGCCCGGGGGGTGATGTGCCCCATCGGCCAGGGATGCATCGACTACGACGCCATCCGGCGCCTGCTCCAGGAGATCGACTACCAGGGCGATATCACCATCGAGCAGGAGCGCGACCCCCGCCATGCCGACGGCAGTCTCGCCGCGGTGACCGCCAGCCTCGACTACCTCAAAGACCGGGGCTTCCGGGCCAGCTTCTGATACGGGAGACACGACCATGATCCAGGGTGACCTGAGAGTGACTGCACCCATCCGCTGGGCGATGGTGGGCGGCGGCCGCGGCAGCCAGATCGGCTATAGCCATCGCTGCGCGGCGCTGCGCGACAACAGCTTCCAACTCCTCGCCGGGGCCTTCGATATCGATCCCGAGCGGGGCCGCGACTTCGGCGAGGCGCTGCGGGTGGCGCCGGAGCGCTGCTATTCCGACTACCGGACCCTGTTCGCCGAGGAGGCCAAACGATCGGACGGTATCCAGGCGGTCTCCATCGCCACCCCCAACGGCACCCACTTCGCCATCTGCCGGGCGGCGCTGGAGGCCGGCCTGCACGTGGTCTGCGAGAAGCCACTGTGCTTCACCATCGAGGAGGCCGAGACCCTGCGCGCCCTGGCCGGGGAGCGGCGCCGCCTGGTCGGCGTGACCTACGGCTATGCCGGGCATCAGATGATCCGCCAGGCCCGGGCGATGATTGCCGCCGGCGAGCTCGGCGAGATCCGCATGGTGCATATGCAGTTCGCCCATGGCTTCCATAGCGAGGCCGTGGAGCTGGCCAACCCCAGCACCCGCTGGCGAGTCGACCCGAAGCATGCCGGGCCCAGCTACGTGCTCGGCGACCTGGCGACCCATCCCTACTATATCGCCGAGACGCTGCTGCCGGATCGGCGCATCAAGCGACTGCTCTGTTCGCGGCAGAGCTTCGTGGCAAGCCGCGCGCCCCTGGAGGACAACGCCTATGTGCTGATGGAGTACGAGGGCGGCATCATGGGGCACCTGTGGGCCTCGGCGGTCAATGCCGGCTCCATGCACGGCCAGAAGGTGCGGGTGATCGGCTCGAAGGCCAGCCTGGAGTGGTGGGACGAGCACCCCAACCAGCTGCGCTACGAGGTGCAGGGCGAGCCGGTCCGGATCCTGGAGCGGGGCATGGATTACCTCTCACCCGAGGCGCGGGAGGACGACCGTATCGGCGCCGGCCACCCCGAGGGGCTCTTCGAGGCCTGGGCCAACCTCTACGGCCGCTTCGCCCTGGCCATGGAGGCGCTGGACCGCGACGATACCGCGGCCGTCGAGGCCCTGGGCATCCCCGGCATCGAGGCCGGCGTCGAAGGGGTGCGCTGGGTGGAGCACTGCGTGCGTTCCGCCGAGGCCGGGGCGGTGTGGGTCGACTACCGCTGATCGCGGGAAGCGGTCCGCGGTTATTCCATGAATCCAGGCGGGCTGGCACCCGCCACCGGGGCCGGGCGAAGATGGGCGGCGTGACGGCGAGGAGACGAATCGGTGATTCAGCGTTTTATGGTTCCCACCGCCGGCGGCTCGCCGGTGGTGGAGCGGCCCGCGGAGCTGCTCTATATGTGCCTGGCGGAGGGTCACCAGAGCGAGATGCCCCGGGCCATGCATCGCCACGACGACCGCGCCGAGATCGTCTTTATCCGCGAGGGGGAGGGCACCCATATCATCGGCGGGCACGAGTACCGCACCCGCCGCGGCGACGTGCTGATCTACAACAGCGGCGTCCTCCACGACGAGTCGGCACGGGCGGAGGTGGGCATCGGCGCCTACTGCTGTGGCTTCCGCCACCTCAAGCTCAAGGGGCTGCCGGTCAATCACCTGGTGCCCGACCAGGGCCGGCCGGTGCTGGCCAGCGGCGAACACCATGATGCCATCGAGGGCCTGATGCGGCTGCTCTATGAGCGGGTGGGGCAGGGCGAGGCGGAGGTGTGCCATCACCTGCTGCAGGCGCTGATCCAGTTGGTGGGGCGCCTGCTGGAGCGGCCTGAGCCACGCCTCGAGGTCCCCGGCTACGACCTCGGCCAGGAGGTGCGCCGCTACCTCGACGAGCACTATGCCGAAGAGATCGACCTGGCCGGCCTGGCCGCGCGCTTCAAGGTCAGCCCCTACCACCTGGCCCACCGCTTCAAGGCCGCGGTGGGCTGTGCGCCCATCCATTACCTGATTCGCCGCCGGATCGGCGAGGCCCAGTCCCTGCTGATCCATACCCGCCTCGACGTCGCCGCGGTCGCCGAGCGGGTCGGTTACCGCCACGCCAGTTATTTCACCACCGCCTTCGGGCGGGTCGTCGGGGTAACGCCCGGCGATTATCGGCGGCGCTACTTGAACGACTGAGATAGGAGCTATTGGTGGGAAGCCATAAAAAAAACGCCACGCCCAGGCTACCTGGGCGTGGCGTTTCGCTGTGGGCGGGCGACTCGCTTAGCTAAGCCGCTGCATATAGTCCACGTAGCCGAAGGTCCGCACCGTGCGCACCTCGCGGCTCGCCTCGTCGATGCGGCAGATCGACGGCAGGCGGATGCCATTGAAGGTGGTGGTCTTGACCATGGTGTAGTGGGCCATGTCGGTGAACACCAGGCGGTCGCCGATTTCGAGCGGCGCATCGAAGGAGTAGTCGCCGATCACGTCGCCGGCGAGACACGTCATGCCCCCCAGGCGGTAGGTGTGGGCCTTCTCGTTCGGTTCGCCGCCGCCGATGATCTGCGGTCGGTAGGGCATCTCCAGCACGTCGGGCATATGCGCGGTGGCGGAGGTGTCGAGGATGGCGATGGGGCCGTCATTGTCGACGATATCCAGCACCGAGCAGACCAGGTAGCCGGTATTCAGCGCGATGGCCTCGCCCGGCTCCAGGTAGACCGTCAGATGCGGATGGCGCTCCCGGAAGCCGCGAATCACCCGCACCAGCCGCTCGACGTCGTAGTCCTCGCGGGTGATATGGTGGCCGCCGCCGAAGTTGACCCATGTCAGGCCGGCCAGGTAGTGGCCGAAGCGCTCCTCGAAGGCCGCCAGGGTCGACTCCAGGTCGTCGCTGTTCTGCTCGCACAGGGTGTGGAAGTGCAGCCCCTCGAGGCCGTCCATCACCTCCGGGGTGAGGTCCCGCGCCCGGGTGCCGAGCCGCGAGCCCGGTGCACAGGGATCGTAGAGCGGCACCGCGCCGGTGGAGTGCTCCGGGTTGACCCGCAGCCCGCAGGAGACCCGGCGGGGAGCGCCCGCGATGGTCTCGCGGAAGCGCCGCCACTGGCCCGGGGAGTTGAAGCTGAGGTGGTCCGCGTAGCGCAGCACCACGCTCAACTCCTCCTCGGTGAAGGCCGGCGAGTAGCAGTGCACCTCGCCGCCGAAGGTCTCCGCCCCCAGGCGTGCCTCGTCCTGGCCGCTGGCGGTGGTGCCCACCAGGTACTGGCGGACCAGCGGGAAGCTGTCCCACATGGCGAAGCCCTTCAGCGCCAGCAGGATGCGCGCGCCGCTGCGTTCCTGGACCTCGGCGAGGCGCTCCAGGTTACGGCGCAGCAGGGCGTCGTCCACCACATAGGCCGGGGAGGGGCAGGCCCGGACGTTGAAGTCCAGGCCCTGCTCGCGTGCGTTCGCCATGGCTCAGGCCAGGGGGTCGTGGTCGGGGTCGAGCTCGACCACCTGCCAGGGCAGGCCCATCTCGCCGATGCGCGCCATGAAGGGGTCGGGGTCGAGCTGCTCGACGTTGAACACGCCCGCGCCCTTCCAGATGCCTTCCAGCATCAGCATGGCGCCGGTCACCGCCGGCACGCCGGTGGTGTAGGAGATGGCCTGGGACTGGACCTCGGCGTAGCACTGCTCGTGGTCGCAGATGTTGTAGATATGCACCTTGCGACGCTTACCGTCCTTGATGCCGTCGGCGATGATGCCGATGTTGGTCTTGCCCTTGGTGCGCGGCCCCAGGGAGGCCGGGTCGGGCAGCACCGCCTTGAGGAACTCCAGCGGGGCGATCTCGGCATCGCCCACCTTGATCGGCTCGATGCTGGTCATGCCGACGTTCTCGAGCACCTTGAGGTGGGTGATGTACTTGTCGGAGAAGGTCATCCAGAAGCGGATGCGCTCCAGGCCCTTGATGTTCTGGCACAGGGATTCCATCTCCTCGTGATAGAGGAGGTAGATGTCCTTCTCGCCGATGCCGTCGAAGTCGAACTTGCGCTTCACCGCCAGCGGGTCGGTCTCCTTCCACTCGCCCTTTTCCCAGTAGCGACCCTTCGCGGTGATCTCGCGAATATTGATCTCCGGGTTGAAGTTGGTGGCGAAGGGGTAGCCGTGATCGCCGCCGTTGGCATCCAGGATGTCGATGCGGTGGATCTCGTCGAAGAGGTTCTTCTGGGCGTAGGCGCAGTAGATATTGGTCATGCCCGGGTCGAAGCCGCAGCCCAGGGTGGCCATGTTACCGGCCTCCTGGTAGCGGTCCTGGAAGGCCCACTGCTCCTTGTACTCGAACTTGGCCTCGTCCGGATGCTCGTAGTTGGCGGTGTCCAGGTAGGGCACGCCGGTACGCAGACAGGCCTCCATGATGGTCAGGTCCTGATAGGGCAGGGCCACGTGGATCAGCACGTCCGGTCGGAACGACTCGATCAGGGCGACCAGCGCCTCGACGTCGTCGGCATCCACCTGGGCGGTCTGGATCGGGCGATCCAACTGGTCGGCGATCGCCTTGCACTTCGCCTCGTTGCGGCTGGCCAGCAGGATCTCGCTGAAGACCTCGGGATGCTGGGCACACTTGTGGGTAACAACACCGCCGACGCCTCCGGCGCCGATAATCAAGACTTTGCTCATGGGTTCGAATCCAGATCGGGAAATGTCAACAGTGGTAGGGTCTTATCGGTAGTGGGCCGCCACAGCGCACCCCGACCCGATGCCACCCCGGTCATGGCCTCGCTTGGCTCCGCGTCATGCTGGGCCGGCGAGAGGGCGCAGATAATGGCCCCCCATGAGGCTGGTCGCAAGTAGTTTTCGCGTCAAGGGGCAACAAAACGCTTGCGCGGCGTCACCAAGCCGTATAACGACGCCGCCGAGGCCCCGTATCAGGACCTCGGCGGTGTCGGAGTTCGTTCCATCTAGCATTGAGGCTCGGGGCTAACCTGTGGGCAGGCACTCCGGAAGGCCGGCCCCGCACAAAGACGCTGTGAATCCCTCCCTGGACGCTCGACTTTTTCGTCCCTGAAAAAGACGCTTTGTTCCGGCCTGCCCCCAGCGCCCCTCGGTGCTCCCAGCGGTAGTAGGCGATCAGGGCCTGGGCTGCTGCTGGGTAATGCAGTGGATATTGCCACCGCCCAGCAGGATCTCCCGGGCCGGCACCCCGACCACCCGCTTGTCGGGGAAGAGCCCCTGGAGAATCGCCCGGGCTTCCTCGTCGTGGGCGGGGTCGAGGAAGGGCATCACCACCACCGAGTTGCCGATATAGAAGTTGACGTAGGAGCCGGCCATGCGGTCGCCGGGCTGGCGCGGGTGGGAGCTGTTGAGGCGATCCAGGCCGCTGGCCTCGTCCTCGGCGATATACAGCGGGCCGGGCTGGGGCAGCTTGTGCACGGTCAACGGGCGCCCCTTGGCGTCGGTGGCGCCCTCAAGCACCGCCAGCGCCTCCCGGGAGATGGCGGCCTGGGGGTCCGTCTCGTCGTCGCACCAGGTCAGGGCCACCTGGCCCGGGGCGACGAAGCAGCAGAGGTTGTCCACGTGGCCGTCGGTCTCGTCCAGGTGGCAGCCCCGGGGCAGCCAGATCACCTTGTCGATGCCCAGGGTGTCGCGAAGCACCGTTTCCATCCCCTCGCGGCTCATCTCCGGGTTGCGGTTGGCGTTGAGCAGGCACTCCTCGGTGGTGATCAGGGTGCCCTCGCCGTCCACATGGATGGCGCCGCCCTCCAGCACTACCGGCGCCTCGAAGCGCGGGATGCCGAGCATCTCGGCGATCTTGGTGCGGATGCG
This sequence comes from Halomonas sp. NCCP-2165, assembly GCF_023708045.1. NCBI lineage: Bacteria > Pseudomonadati > Pseudomonadota > Gammaproteobacteria > Oceanospirillales > Halomonadaceae > Halomonas > Halomonas sp. NCCP-2165. The sequence goes on along the minus strand of NZ_BRCY01000003.1, from coordinate 72,299 downwards.
CTTGTCCTTGTCCCAGGGAAAGTAGAGGCCGCCCTTGAGGCCGCCCCAGGCGTTGAATACCCAGTCCACCATGGCCAGGCGGCCGTCCGGGTGGGTCAGGAAGGTGGGGCCCATGTCGCGCATCCAGGCGTCGTTGCTGGAGAGCTCCACCACGCGGATATGCGCGGGCAGCTGGTTGCGGGCGTTCTCGTACTGCTCGTCGTTGACGCCGACGAACACCGTCTCGCTCTCGGCGATGGCGCAGGCCACCTCGGCGAAGGCCTGCTGGGCCGGCTTGGCGCCGTAGCGCCAGGTGTCGGGGCGCTGGGGCCAGAGCATCCAGCAGGCGTCGTGGGGGGCGAACTCGGCGGGCATGGCGAAGCCCTGGGCCCGGGGCGTGGCCTCGGTGGTGGCTCGATCGATCATTGGCTGGTTCATGGCGATTCTCACAGGTGGCCGACCATCAGGAAGATACCGGCGGCGATGGCGGCGGCGATCAACACATAGGGTAACTGGGTCAGGGCGTGGGCCATGGGGGTGCAGCCGCTGCCCTGGGCGGAGAGCACCGTGGAGTCGCCGTAGAAGCAGGCGTGGCTGCCGAAGGCGCTGGCCGAGATCAGGGCGCCGATCACCAGCGGCATATGGCTGTCCATGCTCGCCGCCAGCGGCAGCACGATGGGCATGGCCACGGCGAAGATGCCCCAGAAGGAGCCGGTGGCGAAGGCCAGGAAGGCCATGGTGACGAAGACCACCGCCGGCAGCAGGGCCGGGGTCATCAGCGGCTGCACGGTGGCGATCACGTAGTCGGTGAGCCCCAGCACGTCGTTGACCTCCTTGAGGGTGAAGCCCGCCACCAGGGTGCCCAGCGGCATGATCATCGCCTTGAAACCATCCAGAGCGGTGTCGAAGGTGTCGTTGAAGCTCAGCAGCTTCTGGCTGGCGATCAGCACCAGGGTCACTGCCAGGGCGACGATGACGCCGCGCAGAATGTCGATCTCGAAGTACCAGGTGAAGAAGATCAGGGTGGCGATGGGTAACAGGAAATTAAGCAGATGCGGCCGCTTAGCGCCGGTGTCCTCGACCTCCAGGGCGGTGTCGTCGACGCCGTCCGGCATCAGTTGGCCGGCGGCGGCGCGGGCCTCGGCGGCCTTCATGGGGCCGAGGTTGGGAATCCAGCCGAGTGCCACCAGGGGTACCACGGCGGCGGCCACCCAGGCATAGAACATATAGGGAATGGACTCGATATACAGGCCCATGCCGTTGCCGGCGACGTTGTTCTCCTCCAGCAGGCCGGCGAAGAACACCGCCCAGGTGGAGAAGGGCACCAGGATGCAGATCGGCGCCGCCGTGGAGTCGACGATATAGGCGAGCTTCTCCCGGGAGATCTGGAAGCGGTCGGTGACCTTCTTCATGGAGGCGCTGATGGTCAGCGCATTGAGGTAGTCGTCGACGAAGATCACCAGCCCCAGCACCCAGGTGGCCAGCAGGCTCTGGCGGCGGCTATGGATACGTTGGGTGATGGCGTCGCCGAAACTGAGCACGCCGCCGGTCTTGACCAGCAGGGCGATCAGGCTGCCGAACAGGCCGCAGACCAGGATGATCCAGGTGACGGTGTCGTTGCCCAGCACGCTGAGCAGGATATCCGAGCCCTGGGTGACCACGCTGGTGGGGTCGATCATCAGCAGCCCCACCAGGGCCCCGGCCATCAGCGACTCGATGGTACGGCGGGTGATAATGGCCATGCCCAGCACCACCAGGGTGGGGAGCAGGCTCCAGGCGCCAAAACTTTCCATACAAGACTCTCTATTTATCGTTGTGGTAGCTATCCGGTTCTTAATCGAGAAGGTGCCGATTTATGTCGCGAGCGAAGATAGGCTGGCCGCCGCCGGAGCACAGCAACCGGAGTTGACAGTTTGCTCAATGAGGATTGCGAGCACCGCCGGCGGTCAGGATGTCGAGCGCAGCAATAAATCGGCCCTTCTCAGAGGAAACCGTCGGCCTTGAGGCTAGCCGTGGTGGCGGCGAAGGCCTCGTCGAGGATGGCCACTACCCGGTCCACGGTGTCGCGGTCCCAGATCAGGGGCGGCGAGATGATATTGAGGTGACCCACCGGGCGGATGATCAGGCCGCGCTTCTGGGCCTCGGCGGCGACCCGGTCGCCGACCCGCGCCTCCACCGGCAGTAGCGCCTTGGTGGCCTTGTCGGCGACGTTCTCGATGGCCAGCATGAAATGGCTGCCGCGCACATCGCCCACCGTCTCGTGATCCGCCAGGGTCTTGAGCTTCTGCTCCAGGTAGGGGCCCACCTCGCGGACATTCTCGCAGATCGCCTCGCGCTCCAGGATCTCGATGTTCTTCAGCGCCGCCGCGCAGCTCACCGGATGGCCGGAGTAGGTGAAGCCGGTGCTCAGCACGCCGCCCTTGCCCTGGGGGGTGCCCAGCACCTCGAAGAGCTCGTCGGAGATCAGGGTGGCGCCCAGGGGCGCATAGCCCGAAGAGAGGCCCTTGGCGCAGTTGATGATATCCGGCTGGGTGTCGAAGACCGCTTCAGACGCGAAGAAGTGACCCAGGCGACCGAAGCCGGTGACCACCTCGTCGGCGATAAACAGGATATCGTTGGCGCGGCACACCGCCTGGATGCGGGCGTGGTAGCCCTGGGGGGCCATCAGCACGCCGCCGGCGCCCATGATCGGCTCGGCGATAAAGGCGGCGATATTCTCGGCGCCGATCTCGGCGATGGCCTCCTCGAGCTCCTTCACCAGGTGATCGCAGTAGGCCGCCTCGCTCATGCCCTCGGGGCGACGGTAGCAGTTGGCCTCGCTAAGGTGGGTCACCAGGTGGTCGAGGGTATCGAATTCCCAGTTGTTGCTGGCGATGCCGGTCAGGCTGGCGGCGAGGTAGGTGGTGCCGTGGTAGGCGTTGTTGCGCGACAGGATGCGCTTCTTGTTGGGCTTGCCCAGGCGGTTGAAGTAGTAGTGCACCAGGCGGATGGTGGCGTCGTTGGCCGCCGAACCGCCGCAGCTGTAGAACACATGGTTGAGGTGGGCCGGGGCCAGCTCGGCGAGCTTGGCGGCCAGCTCCGCCGCCGGGGCGTTGGAGAGGTTGTTGAAGGTGGAGAAGTAGGCCATGCGGGTGGCCTGGTCGGCCATGGCCTGGCCGATCTCGGCGCGGCCGTGGCCCACGTTGACGCACCACAGGCCGGCGATGCCGTCGATGAAACGGTTGCCGTGGACGTCCTCCACGTAGATGCCGTCGCTCTCGGTGATCAGGTCGCAGCCCTTCTCATGGAAGAGGCTGTAGTCGGTGAAGGGGTGGATGAAGTGATCCTTGTCCTTCTGCCACAGCGCCTGGGCGTCGTAGGTGCGGGTCTCGGTGCTCATGGTCTCGCCCTCGCTTGTCCGATGTCGTTGTTGAGATGAGTCGTTGGAGGTCAGGAGCAGACTAGCGAGGGGCGGGGCGCCGGGAATATATCCCGATTGGGGTATATCGGTGCGCTTGAGGAGCCGCCTAAGGTGTAGCCATTCCGCAGTAAGCAACCAGTACCCTTCACAAGAACCGGGGAGGCACCCTATGACGGTTTCCATCGATGGCCAGCGGCTCTGGTCGAGCCTGATGGCCATGGCCGAGATCGGCCCCACCGCGAACGGCGGCAGCTGCCGCCTGGCGCTGACCGAGGAGGATGCCGCCGGGCGGCGCCTGCTGATCGAGTGGTGCGAGGCGATCGGCTGCACCCTGCGGGTCGATCGGGTCGGCAACCTCTTTATCCGCCGCCCCGGCAGGCGCGACGACCTCGACCCGGTGGCCACCGGCAGCCACCTGGATACCCAGCCCAAGGGCGGGCGCTTCGATGGCATCCTCGGGGTGCTGGCGGGGCTCGAGGTGTTCCGTACCCTGCACGACCAGGGAATCGTCACCGAGCGGCCCCTGGAACTGGTGGTGTGGACCAACGAGGAGGGCAGTCGCTTCGCCCCGGCCATGGTCGCCTCCGGCGCCTTCGCCGGCGAGTTCAGCGAGGAATACACCCTGTCGCGGACCGATCGCGACGGCGTGACCCTGGGCCAGGCCCTGGCGGCCAGCGGCTTCGCCGGCGAGATGCCGGTGGGCGAGCCGCGCCTGGCGAGCTTCTTCGAGCTGCATATCGAGCAGGGCCCGGTGCTGGAGGAGGAGAACGAGGTCATCGGCGTGGTCACCGGCGTCCAGGGCATGCGCTGGTTCGACGTCACCCTGCGCGGTCAGCCGGCCCATGCCGGCCCCACCCCCATGACCTATCGCCACGACGCCCTGGCCGCCGCGGCGAGGCTGATCGACCGCCTGCAGGCCCATGCCCTGGCCGATACCAGCGGCGGTACCAAGGTCACCGTCGGCTGCCTGGAGATCGACAGCCCGTCGCGCAACGTGATTCCCGGCGAGGTGCGCCTGACCATGGACCTGCGCCATGTGGTGGAGGCCGAGCTGGACGCCCTGGAGGCGCGCTTCGACCGGGAGCTGGCCGCCCTCACCGAGGCCTTCGGCGTCGAGACCGCCAGCGAGCGCATCTGGGCCTCGCCGGTGGTGAACTTCGATGCCGGTTGCATCGACGCCGTGGAGCGGGCCGCCCGGGCCCAGGGCGTGGCCTATCGGCGCATGATGAGCGGCGCCGGCCACGACGCCGTCTATGTCTCCCGGGTCGCCCCCACCTCGATGATCTTTATCCCCTGCCGCGACGGCATCAGCCATAACGAGGCGGAGTACGCCACCCCGGAGCACTGCGCCCTGGGCACCCAGGTGCTGTTCGAGGCGATGCTGGAACGCGCCAACACCCTGGAGGCGAGCCAATGAGTGCCCTCGAGTCCGTGCAGCCCCCCACCACCCAGTCCGACTGGCAGGCCCTGGCCGAGCGCCTGATCCCGCGCCTGGAGACCCGCGCCTTTATCGACGACGCCTTCGTCGATGCCGTCGACGGCGCGACCCTGGCGACCCTCAACCCGGCCACCGGCGAGACCCTGGCGCATGTCGCCAGCTGCGACGCCGCCGATGCCGAGCGGGCCGTGGCCGCGGCTCGGGCCGCCCATGCCCGGGGTGACTGGGCGCGGTTGGCGCCGGCCAAGCGCAAGCAGACGCTGCTGCGCCTCGCCGAGCTGATGGAGGCCCACAAGGACGAGCTGGCGCTGCTCGATACCCTGGACATGGGCAAGCCGGTCTCCAGCTCGCTGGGCGATATGGCCGGTGCCATCGGCACCGTCCGCCATCAGGCGGAATCCATCGACAAGGTCTACGGCGAGGTGGCCCCCACCGGCGACGACAGCCTGGGCCTGGTGCTGCGCGAGCCCCTGGGCGTGGTGGCCTCCATCGTGCCCTGGAACTTCCCGCTGATGATGACCGCCTGGAAGATCGCCCCGGCGCTGGCCGCCGGCAACTGCGTGATCTTGAAGCCCTCGGAGAAGTCGCCGCTGTCGGCGCTGCGCCTGGCCCAGTTGGCCAAGGAGGCGGGCCTGCCGCGGGGCGTCTTCCAGGTGCTGCCCGGTTACGGCCACACCGTGGGCAAGGCCCTGGCGCTGTCCATGGAGGTCGACTGCCTGGCCTTCACCGGCTCCACCCAGGTGGGCAAGCAGCTGATGCAGTATGCCGGTCAGTCCAACCTCAAGCGGGTCTACCTGGAGTGCGGCGGCAAGTCCCCCAACCTGGTCTTCGCCGACTGCAAGGACCTGGACAAGGTGGCCCAGCACGCCGCCGCGGCGATCTTCCATAACCAGGGCGAGGTATGCATCGCCGGCTCGCGCCTGCTGGTGGAGAACTCGATTCGCGAGGCCTTCGTCGACAAGGTGGTCGAGGCCGCCAAGGGCATGCAGCCCGGCGACCCGCTGGATCCCGCGAGCTTTATGGGCGCCATGGTCGACGAGACCCAGTATCGCCGGGTGCTCGACTATATCGCCAAGGGCGCCGAGGAGGGCGCGACACTGCGCGCCGGCGGCCAGGCCCTCGACGGGGCCGGCTACTTTATCCCGCCCACCGTCTTCGACGGCGTGACCCCGGCCATGACCATCGGTCGCGAGGAGATCTTCGGCCCGGTGCTGTCGGTGTTCGGCTTCGACAGCGAGGACGAGGCGGTGGCCATGGCCAACGACAGCGACTACGGCCTGGCCGCGGGGCTGTGGAGCCAGGACATCGACCGCGTCATGCGCGTCTCGCGCCGGCTCCACTCCGGCCAGGTGTTCGTCAACAACTGGGCCGGTGGCGATCAGACGGTGCCCTTCGGCGGCGTCAAGCAGTCCGGCAACGGCCGCGACAAGTCCCTGCACTCCCTGGAGGAGTACACCGAACTCAAGACCGTATGGATGGCGCTCACCCCCTGAGCGATAGCCCCATGCCCGCGGAGCCGTAACGTCTACACTGCGTAGGACAGGGAGTCTGACGATTGCTCCCGGAGGGAGCCTCCACGGGCCGGTGACCGATCCGGCCGCCGGCCGTTGTTCGACGGCTAAGGGGAGGATTTCATTATGTCCCGCCAAGACTGGCGTCTCGAAGGAGACTGGCTCAAGAACTGCAACTGCGCCTTCGGTTGCCCCTGCGACTTCCTGGCCCCACCGACCCGGGGCGAGTGTCAGGGCTTCCTGGGGATGCGTATCGCTTCAGGATACTTCGGCACGACCCGCCTCGATGGCCTGAGTTTCTTCGTGGTGGTGAAGTTCCCGGGGCCCCTGCACGAGGGCAACGGGGATGCCCAACCGCTGATCGACGAGCGTGCCACCCCCGAGCAGCGCGAGGCCCTGTTCGCGATTCTCTCCGGGGAGCACTCCGACGAGGGAACGCTCTTCCATATCTTCAGCCTGATCGTGGCCCGCTTGCACGAGCCTCTGTTCACGCCCATCGAGCTCGAGTTCGATGTGGCGGCGCGCACCGCCCGACTCGAGATGCCCGGGGTGCTCAGCTCCCGGGTCGCGCCGATTATCAATCCGGTGACCGATACGCCGCATCGCATCCGAGTGGTAATGCCGGAAGGCTTCGAGCATCTCGAGGGCGAGGTGGCGTCGTCGGATATCGACTGTGCCGGCGACCTGGCCTTCTCCACCCGGGGGGGCCACAGTACCCTGGCCCATGTGGTGCAGACGCCCCAGGGGGTGGCCGCCTGAGCGAGGCGGCGGGGAGGTAGGGAGTGGAAGACCATGCGCTGGAACGCCTGCTGCGCCACGACCGCTTCTGGGCCCTGGTCGCCCTGGGAGCGGTCTCCGCCCTGTGCTGGGGCTACCTGATCGCCGAGGCCCTGCTGATGGCCCGTGGCGAGACCCTCCTGATGCCCATGACGATGGGCCCCTGGACGCCCCTGGAGGCGGGGCTGATGCTGCTGATGTGGGGGCTGATGATGACGGCGATGATGCTGCCCAGCGCCGCCCCCATGATCCTGCTGCATACCACCCTGACCCGCCGTCGCCGCGCCCGCGGCGAGGCCGCCGCCTCCACGGCGGGTTTCGCCGCCGGTTATCTGGTGATCTGGACGCTGTTCAGCCTGCTGGCGGTGCTGCTGCAATATGCCCTGCAGCGGGCGGCGCTGCTGTCGCCGATGCTGGTCCTGACCAGCCAGTGGCTGGCGGGGCTGGTGCTGATCGGCGCCGGCCTCTATCAGTGGACACCGCTCAAGGAGGCCTGCCTGCGCCACTGTCGCTCGCCGCTGGACTTCATGCTGACCCGGTGGCGGGAAGGGCAGTGGGGGGCCTTTATGATGGGGCTGACCCATGGCGGCTACTGCGTCGGCTGTTGCTGGGTGCTGATGCTGCTGCTGTTCGTGGGCGGGGTGATGAGCCTGGCCTGGATCGCCGCCCTGGCGCTCTGGGTGCTGATCGAGAAGCTGGCCCCCGCCGGTCACTGGCTGGGCCATGCCCTGGGCGGCGTGCTGGTGATCTGGGGCGTCCTCACCCTGGGGGCGGCGCTGGGCTGAGCCCGGATCGTGTCATGAAGTAAGCGTGAAGCGCTCTCGACCGTCCCTGACTCATGGCGAGCCAGGGACGGTCGAGGGCGCCTGACTTAGTTGGCTCGGCAGTACTCCACCAGCGCCTCGGCGAAGGTGTCGGTGGTGCCGCTGCCGCCCATGTCCGGGGTCACCCGGTCGCGGTCGCTCTCCAGCACGGCACGGATGGCGGTGCGGATCTTGGTGCCCTTGTCGACCATGCCCAGGTGGTCGAGCATGTCCGCCGCGGCCAGCAGCAGGGCGCAGGGGTTGGCCAGCTTCTGGCCGGCGATGTCCGGGGCCGAGCCGTGCACCGCCTCGAAGATGGCCGCGTCCTTGCCGATATTGGCCCCCGGGGCCAGACCCAGGCCGCCCACCAGGCCGGCGCAGAGGTCGGAGAGGATATCGCCGAACAGGTTGGTGGTGACGACCACATCGAACTGGTGGGGATTCATCACCAGCTGCATGCAGGCGTTATCGACGATCATCTCCTGGAATTCGATCTCGGGGAATTCCCGGGCCACCTCCCGGGCCACCTCGAGGAAGAGCCCGGAGCTGCTCTTGATGATATTCGCCTTGTGCACCGCGGTGACCTTCTTGCGGCCCTTGCTGCGGGCCAGCTCGAAGGCGTAGCGCACGATGCGCTCGGAGCCCGAGCGGGTCACCTTGATGGTCGCCAGGGCGGTCTCGCCATCCTCGCTGAGGCTCTGGCCCTCGGCCAGGTAGGCGCCCTCGGTGTTCTCGCGCACCGTGATCAGGTCGATGTCGTCGTAGCGGGAGCGGGTGCCGGGGAAGCTGATCGCCGGGCGCACATTGGCGTAGAGGTCGAAATGGCGGCGCAGCTGCACGTTGATGGAGGAGAAGCCCTTGCCCACCGGGGTGGTCAGGGGGCCCTTCAGGGCCACGCCATGCTTGGCGATGGCGTCCAGGGACGCCTGGGGGATCAGGGTGCCGTGCTTCTCCAGGGCGCCCAGGCCCGCCTCGATCACCTCGTACTCCAGCCCACAGTCCAGCGCCTCGAGCACCCTGAGGGTGGCTTCCATGATCTCGGGGCCGATGCCATCTCCCTTGATAACCGCAACGGTCTTGCTCATCGCTTGCTCCTTGGCCACCGGGGTGGCGATTGCTGTGGGTGGACGTCCCGGAGGCGGCCTCGGGCCGAGGCGGGGACGGCGTTTAGGGTACGCCGAGTGTCGTCTCTATGCAGTCATCCTTTTCGGTATTGTCGACAGTACGCCCGTCAGCCGCTCTGCTGGCGGGAGACCAGGGCCACGTGGTCGAGGAACAGTCGGAACAGCTGCGACTGGCTGGAGACCCCCAGGCGCTGGTAGAGGTGCTTGCGGTGCACCTTGACGGTGCCGTCGCTGATGTCGAGCTCGCGGGCCGCCGACTTGGTGGAGTGGCCGGCCAGCAGCAGGCGCACGATCTCCTGCTCCCGGGCGGTGAGCACCCCGTCACCGAAGCTGGCGAAGGCCGCCTCCACCGGGGCCTGGGCGTCCAGGTCGGCCTGGAACTGACCACCCTGCCACTTCCAGTACTCCACCAGCAGAACCTCCACCAGGGGCGCGAGATGGCGCAGCGCCTGCAGGGTACGCCGGGTCAGCTTGCCGCCCCCGGTGCGAAAGCCCAGGGAGGCGACGATCACCACGTCTTCCGCGACCCGGGCGAAGAGCCCCACCTCGTCGGCCAGGCCCAGGGCCCGGTAATAGTGGTGGTAGTAGTCGCTGGCCTCGAAGCGGTCCGGGGCCAGCTCCCTGAGGCGGTGGGCGCCCTGGTCGAGGCCGCCGTCCACGGCGGCGAAGAAGGGGTCGAGCAGGTAAGCCTCGCTGAGGTAGCGGTCGATGCCCTGCTGGCGCTTGTGGGCCGGGTAGTCGTCGTGGATCAGCAGCGGCCTGAGGCGCCCCTGGTAGGTATTGATCAGGATGGTGTCGAAGCCGCTCAGTTCCTGCAGCTGAGTCGACAGGCTCAGGGGAAATTGAGGCGTCGGGGCCTCGCGAATCAGCTGGGCGAGGCGGCGATGCCAATCGAGGCTGGCGGGTTGGGCGAGCAGGTCGGTCAGGGACATGGATCGGGGGCCGGAAAGGATGCTGAACCCAGCATACCATGGCATTCATTTTGCCAGCCGAGAGCTTCGACCCTGTATAAACGCTGCGATTGGCACCGATTGCTTACAGTGGCAGGGGTATTGGTAGGTATCGCTGATGTAGAGACAAACAATAAAAGCAGCGCGTGCGTGGGCGAGTCGGCACGCGTCAGAATGCAGAGAGCCATTCATATGCTGCTGGATTATAAAAAACTGATCAGCCCAGGGCGACGCCGTAGCCATCCTCGGCCTTCCACCGCCATTTCCCCCACCGAACCTTCCGCTGCCCCTCAGGAACTGGCCGAAATGGCCCTGGAGGCGGGCCTGGATGCCATGGTCATGATCGATAGCGAGGATCGCGTGCTGCGCTTCAATGCCGCCGCGGAGGCCCTCTGGGGGTTGCCCCGGGAGCAGGTGATCGGCCGGCCGGTGGATGGCTTGATTCCCGAGCTCCTGAAGGAGGAGCATCGCGACCATATTCGTGCCAACCGCGAGACCGGTCACGATGCCCAGGTGGGGCGTCACCGGGAGGTGCAGCTGATGCGCGCCGATGGCTCCATGCGCTGGGTCAGCATCGCCCTGTCGCGGCTGCCGCTGCCCGAGGGACAGGGCTACCTGGCGCAACTGCGCGATATCACCGAGGCTCGTCAGCAGGCCCAGGGGCCCAGGGAGGCCTTGGAGCAGTGCCTGGATGCGGTGGTCAGCATCGATGACCGCAACCGGGTCACCTTCTTCAATGCCGCCGCCGAGCGCCTCTGGGGCTATGAGCGCGGCGAGGTACTGGGCCAGAACGTCAACCGCCTGGTGCCGGCGGAGATCCGCCATCGACACGATGGCTTCGTCGACCGCCACCGGCACAGCGGGACGGATCGCATCGTCGGCACCAGCCGCGACGTGAAGCTGTTCCGCAGCGATGGCGAGCCGCGCTGGGTCAATCTGGCGCTGTCGCGTTTCGTGGTGGAGGGGCGCCAGTGCTATACCGCCTTCGTGCGCGATATCACCGAGCAGCGCAAGGTGCGGACCCTGATGGAGAGCACCCTGGAGCAGGCCATCAATGCGGTGGTCACCATCGACGAGAACAACTGCGTGACCTTCTTCAATGCCGCCGCGGAGCGTCTCTGGGGCTATGCGCGCCAGGAGGTGATCGGCGAGAACGTCAAGATGCTGGTGCCCCACGCCATCCGCGACCACCACGACGGCTATGTGCAGCGCAACCGGGACACCCGGGAGGATCGCCTGGTGGGCAAGACCCGCGAGGTGGAGGTGGTGCGCAAGGATGGCAGCACCACCTGGGCGGCGCTCTCCCTGGCGCGCATTCATCTCGACGACAGCGTCGTCTTTACCGCCTTCCTGCGCGATGTCACCGAGGACGTGGCCCACCGCGAGGCCATGGTGGCGCGCATGGCGGAGTTCGCCGAGGCCAGCGAGCAGATCACCCGCTTCGCCGAGTCCATCGAAGAGATCGCCATGAACACCAACCTGCTGTCGCTGAACGCCTCCATCGAGGCGGCCCGGGCCGGCGAGGCGGGGCGCGGCTTCTCGGTGGTGGCCCAGGAGGTGCGCTCCCTGGCCGAACGGGCCTCCGGCTCCGCCAAGGAGATCGGCGAGGTGGCGCACCATACCCAGGACCTGTTCAACGAGCTGCGCGAGGCACTGCGCGCCCTGGAGGAGACGGCGCGCGGCAAGGCGCAGCGTTAAATGCCGATGCAATGCCGATGCGGCGAGGACGGCTAGGCTTGTCGGCATGGGGCGGCGCTCGGCCGCCCGTCGATGCACGGAACCGACCATGCTGGGATTTCTGCAGGGCTTCGCCTATGGCCTCTTCCTGACCTGCTGGCCCTGGCTGGTGGTGGGGCTGCTGGCGCCGCCCCTGGCGCTGCCCGGCGCCGAGCCCAGCCGCCTCCAGGCGGTACTGCGCTATGCCCTCATCTTGCCTTTCGCCAGCCTGCTGCTGTGGCTTACCTCCCTGTGGGGCGGTTTTTCCCCCAGCCTGTGGGGCTGGCTGGCGGGGCTCCTTGCCATCGCTGTGGCGCTTCCCGTGGAGCGCCGCCTGCGGGCCTGGTGGGGGCGCCGGCGGCGCGCCCGGCTGCAGGCGCGACTGGATGCCGAGCTGGCGCGGCGCCGCGAGCGCGAGACCCGCGAGGCCCATGAGGCGGACCTGCGCCACCTGGATAGCGAGACGCCGCCCGCCGGGGCGGACGACCTGGTCCGGGCGCTATGCCGCGCCAAGGCGGCCCTGGAGGCGAAGGAACGCAGCGACCTGGCGCTCCAGGTCGATCGTTTCTATAGCCGCTATCGGCGGGTGCTGGCGCTGCTGGAGGGCAGCTTTCGCCGCGACGAGGTCACCTATGGGCGGGCCCATGGCCTGGTCAGCGAGGTGGGGCGGGAGGCGCTGGGGCAGCTCGAGGCCATGGCCACTCTGCTGGAGGGCGTCGCCGGGGTGGATGCCGACTTCGTGCGCCGTCGCCTGGAACGTCGCGAGCCGGGGCTCGGCGTCGAGGAGTGCCTGGCCCTGGAGCGGCGCCTGGCGCTGGTGGAGGAGACCGAGCGCGACCTGCGCCGGGTACGGGCCCGGCTGGAGGCGATCCTGACCCTGTTCGACGATACCTGCGTCAGCCTGGCGCGCCTCCAGGCCGAGGCGCCGCGTCGCCTCGGACAAGACGATGCCCTCGAGGCGCTGAAGCGCTTCGCCGAACGGGCCGAGCGCTACGGGCGCAAGGAGTCGTGAGCCCGGGGACGGGCGAGCTATGCTGAGGGCAGCCAACGGCGGCCGAGGAGGCGTGTCATGACAGAGTCGGAACGGCGACCCTTGTCGCTGCCCAATCCCGAGGAGCTCGCCGCCCGGCTGGAGCGGCCCGAGGCGCCGGATCCGGACGCCCTGGAGGCGGAGGCCGCGGCCTGGGTCGAGGCGGTGCTGGGCAGTGGGGCCCGGGAGCGTCAGCGTCACGCCGTGGACGAGCTGGGGCTGGCGACGCAACGCCGCGCCGCCCATCAGAGCGAGATGCTCAAGACGCCGCTGCGCAAGCTGGCGCGCCACAGCGAGGATGGCGGGCCGGTGGCCCAGGCCCTGACCGGGCTGCGCGAACGCATGCACGAGCTCGACCCCCAGGCCCATCACCTCGAGCCGCGGCGCCTCGACTGGCTGGTCGAGCGGCTGCCCGGGGTGAGCAGCCGGCTGCAGCGCTACTTCCGGCGCTTCGAGAACGCCCAGGAGGCCATCGACGGCATCATCGACGAGCTCCAGGCGGGACGAGACGTCCTCTATCGCGACAACCTGACCCTGGGCGACGACCAGGAGGCCCTGGAGCAGACCCTGGCCGAGCTCCATCACCAGGTCGCCCTGGGCCGGGCCATCGCGGCGCGACTCGAGGCGAGCCTCGCCGAGGGCGACCTCGAGGAGGCCGAACGGGGCTTTATCGAGCAGGAGCTGTGCTTCCCGCTGCGCCAGCGCCTGCTCGACCTGCAACAGCAGGTGGCGGTCTGCCAGCAGGGCATCCTCGCCCTGGAGGTGATCATCCGCAACAACCGGGAGCTGATGCGCGGCGTGGAGCGGGCCGTCAATGTCACGGTGGCGGCCCTGGGGGTGGCGGTCACCGTGGCCCTGGCGCTGGCCAATCAGCGCATGGTGCTGGATCGAGTGGAGGGGCTCAATGCCACCACCAGCGAGATGATCTCGCGCACCGCCAAGACGCTGCGTGCCCAGGGCGTGGATATCCAGACCCGGGCCGCCTCGGCGATGCTCGATATGCAGGCCCTGGAAGAGGCCTTCGGCGAGGTGATGGCGGCCATCGACGACCTGGCGGACTATCGCCGCCAGGCCCTGCCCGCCCTGGGCGAGCAGATCGAGCGCCTGGATGGGCTGACCCGCCGCGGCCAGGCGGCGGTGGACGATCTGGTCAGGGGGCGGGGCGATGCCTCACCCCACAACGACGAGGGGGCGACCTAAGGCCGCCCCCTCTGCTGCACCGCTTGGATGCGGAGCCTCGCTCCGCGGCTTATTCGGCCGTCAGGCGCAGGGTATAGGTGCCGCTGCTGTGGTTGCCGTAGGAGCGGGCGATGGCGCGGTACTCGCCGGGCTCCAGGTAGGCCTGGATGCGCGAGTCGAGGCCGTTGCCGCCGTCGTCATTGCTCTCGAAGATGCCGTTGCCTTCCAGCTCCAGGTAGGTGTCCAGGTCGTTGGACATCATGTCCAGGCGATAGCGACCGGCCTGGGTGATCTCGAAGGCGTAGTAGTCCTGGGCACCGGGCTCCAGCCAGGCTTCCAGGGACTCGTTCAGGGTCAGCTCGCCGCCGCTGGGCAGGTCGCCGATCTCCCGGGAGGCCACCGACAGCTCGAAGAGGCCGCTGGCGCTGCTGCTGAAGCTGCGCGCGACGATGGTATAGCTGCCCGGCTGCAGGCGCTGACGAATCTGCGAGTCGAGACCGCTGCCGCCGTCGTCGTTGCTGGTGGAGACGCCGGGCCCGGAGAGCTCCAGGTAGCTGTCGAAGTCCTGGGAGCGCATATCGATGGTGACCAGGGCCGCCTCGTCCACCACCAGGCGGTACTCGCGGTGCTGCCCGGAGAGCCAGCCGTTGAAGGTCTCGCCCACGCTGACCTCGCCACCGTTGCGCAGTTCGCCGTCATGGGGCAACTGCTGGGGCTCGACGCTCAACTGGTAGAGGCCGCTGCCGTCGCCGTAGACGCTGCGCGCGGTGACGGTGTAGTCGCCGGGCTCGAGGAAATCGCTGATGCGCGAGTCGAGATTGCCGGCGCCATCGTCATCCTCGAGGCGCACGCGGTTGGGGCCGCCGGAGAGTTCCAGGTAGGTGTCGAAGTCGTCGGAGCGCATCTCGATGCGGTAGAGGCCGGTCTCCTCGATGGTCAGCGGGTAGGTCGAGGGACCATCCTGCAGCCAGCCGTCCAGGGGCTGGGAAACCGTCAGCTCGCTGCCGCTGGCGCTCAGCTCGATCTCGCGGCTGTTGAGGTCGTAGGGGCCGAAGCTGCTGGCGTCGACGCCGCTCACCACCACCAGGTAGTCGCCGGTCTCGTCGATGCGCCGGCGCAGGGCGCTTCCGGGCTGGCCATAGGCATCGGCGATGCTGGCGGCCAGCAACTGGGTCTCGTCATCATAGAGCGCCAGGCTGCCGTTCAGGGCGCCACTCAACTCGAACTCCACCAGGCTGTCGCCATCCAGGCTCAGGGTATGGCGGGCATAGCGGCTGCCATCCTTGCCGTTGAGCTCGCTGGAGGAGGTGATCTCGCCGCGGAACTGCTCGCCCAGTTCGATAGCGTGGACGACGGGGGCGTCATCGCTGGTGTTGGCGCTGCAGCCGGCCAGCAGGCCGAGGGTAGCGCCGCCGAGGGCGACCAGGGTAAAAGAGGAGGCACGATTGGCCATGGAAGCATCCTTGTTCGATGGCAAGCATCGGTTGGTGTGAAGATCGGCTCGGCGCTGCGAGCCTCGACTCGACACCCGCATTATAGGGAATTTCTCGGTGATTTCGCCCCCCTGGAGGAGAGTTTTCGGCCGCGGCAGGTATCATGATCCCAGCGCGGCACATGGGGTGCCGCCTTCGTCCCAGGGAGCCCTCGTCATGCAGCCCATGATCGCCACTGACCCACCCCGGCAGCGTGCCCCTCGGCGCGAGATCCTCGGCTGGGCGATGTTCGATTTCGCCAACCAGGCCTACACCCTGCTGATCATCACCGTGGTCTTCGGCGAGCTCTTCACCACCGTGATCGTCGGCGATCGCGGCGACAACTACCGCTTCGCCAACCTGCTGTGGAGCCTGGCCCTGGCCCTGAGCTACCTGCTGGTGGTGGTCAGCGGCCCGGTATGCGGCGCCATCATGGACTTCGCGGCGGCCAAGAAGCGCTTCCTCTTCGTCAGTTACCTGGTCACGGTGGGGACCACGGCACTGCTCTACTGGGTGGCGCCGGGCCAGGTATGGCTGGGCTTCGCGCTGATCGTGATCTCCAATACCGCCTACTCCCTGGGCGAGTCCTTTATCGCCGCCTTCCTGCCCGACCTGGGCCCCCCTCGCGACCTGGGCAAGATCTCCGGCTTCGGCTGGGCGCTGGGCTATGTGGGGGGGCTCTTCGCCGCCGGCTTCACCCTGGTGGTGCTGGGCGAGGCCACCGCCGAGAACTTCGAGCGCATCCGCTGGGTGGGGCCCTTCGCCGCCGGCTTCTTCCTGATCACCGCGATTCCCACCTTCCTGTGGCTCAAGGAGCGTGGGCGCGCTCGGGCCCTGCCGCCGGGGCAGGGCTATGCCGCCATCGCCCGGGCCCGGGTCGCCACCACCCTGCATGAGCTGAGGCGCTTCCGTGACCTGGCGATCTTCCTGGTCTCGCTGCTGTTCTCCATGGCTGGCGTCTATATCGTCATCGCCTTCGCCTTTATCTACGGCGCCCAGGTGATCGGCTGGGACGCCGAGATCCGCAACCTGATGTTCGTTATCGTGCAGATCACCGCGGCGGCGGGGGCGCTGGGCTTCGGCTTCATCCAGGACCGCATCGGCGCCAAGGTGACCTACCTCGGCACCCTGGGGCTCTGGGTGGCGGCGATCCTCGCCATCTGGGCCACCCCCGATCTGACCGCCTGGCTCAATGCCCGCCTCGGCCTGGACTGGCAGGCCCAGCACCTGTTCCTGGTGGTGGGCTGCCTGGCGGGCCTCTCCCTGGGCTCCAGCCAGTCCGCCAGCCGCGCCCTGGTGGGACTCTTCTCGCCGACCACCAAGGCCGCGGAGTTCTTCGGCTTCTGGGGCCTGGCCAACAAGCTGGCCGGGGTCTTCGGCATCATTGCCCTGGGCCTGCTGCAGTCCCTGGTGGGACTGCAGGC
The DNA here is from genome assembly GCF_023708045.1 of Halomonas sp. NCCP-2165. NCBI lineage: Bacteria > Pseudomonadati > Pseudomonadota > Gammaproteobacteria > Oceanospirillales > Halomonadaceae > Halomonas > Halomonas sp. NCCP-2165. The sequence continues at coordinate 55,496 of NZ_BRCY01000003.1, read as the reverse complement.
CTCCATCCTGCTCTGCGCGGCGCTGTTTATCGTCGCCATCCTGGTCTGCCTGTTCGTCGACCAGGCCCGCGGCCAGCGTGCCGCCGAGGCCTGGCATAACGGTGGCGACTGAGCCGCGCTTAGCCGGGCCGCTCCAGGGTAAAGCGGTCGCTGCAGCGGACGTACCCGTGGGGGAGAGCGGAGCCTAGCCGGGCCGTTCCAGGGCGAAGCGGTCGCTGCAGCGGACGAAATCGGAGCCGGCCAGGCGGCCGATGGGCTGCAACGCCTCCAGGTGCACATGGCGGCCATCCCAGACCCGTTCGTCGGTGTGGATCACCACCACCTCGGCCAGCACCAGGTTGCCGGCCAGGGGCCGGTCGCCAAAGGAAATCACCTCGCGCACCCGGCAGCCGAAGGCCACGCGGGCCTCGGCGATGCGCGGTACCTTCAGCTCCCCCAGGGGCGCCTTGGTCAGCCCCGCGTGGGTGAACTCGTCCTCGCCGTAGTGCAGCGGGGCGCTGGTGGCATTGAGGGCCCCGGCCAGGGGCTCGCCGCCGATATGGATGATGCATTCGGCCCCGGCCACCAGGTTGCGGGTGGTGTCCTTGGCTTCGCCCTGGCCGTTGAGCAGCGGCGAGAAGGCCAGCACCGGCGGGTCGACGCTGGCCACGTTGAAGAAGGAGAAGGGCGCCAGGTTGGCCTGCCCCTGGGCATTGATGCTGGACACCCAGGCGATGGGGCGTGGGGCGACGGCGCCGGAGAAGAGGCGATAGAGGGTGCCGGCGGAAAGCTGCTCGGCGTGCAGTGGTGAGGAATTCATGGGACTCTCGCGGTACGGGGTCGGTAACCCTTCCAGCATGGGGCGGGGCCTCCGCCGAGGCAAGGAGAGGCGAATGCGAGACGACAGGGCCGCCCGGCGCTTCGGCCTGGGCATGATGCTGCTGTTCTGGGCGCTGCTGATCGTCAGCGGGAGCTGGTGGTTTCACCTGTACCTGGAGGAGCGCCGTAATCCCAATACCCACCTGGCGCAGGTCAGCGACGGCGGTGAGCCGGTGCGCCTCAAGCGCAATGCCGGCGGTCACTTCGTGGCCACCGGGCGCATCAATGGCGAGCCGGTGGAGTTCATGATCGACACCGGCGCCAGCTACGTGGCCCTTTCCGAGGAACTGGCCGAACGCCTGGGCCTGGCGGTGGGCGCCTCCGCCTGGTTCCAGACCGCCAGCGGTCGCAGCCGGGGCTACCTGACCACCCTCGACGAGGTGACCCTGGGCGGGCTCAGCGCCCACCGGATACGCGGCGCCATCAACCCGGGCATGAGTCCCGACCTGGCCCTGCTGGGCATGAGCTTCCTCAACCACTTCGATATCCAGATTCGTGGCGAGGAGATGATCCTCTCGACGCCCCGGCGCTGAATCGCCGGCGTGCCCGGGGCCGCCCATTGGCTTCCGCGCGATATCTCGAGCCTCTTTTTCCTCACGCCTCGCGACTCGCGACACTCCGATATTTCAGGGCGTCATCTCGCCGGATGGCCAGTCGAGGGCTGTTCTCGGTATCTGGGTGTTATGTTATAAGGTATCTTTTTTTGCGGCGTATTCTGCCGAATCCTCTGCCAAGGAGCCCCGTTTGATGCCTTCCCCACGACGCCTGCTCGCCGGCCTGGCCCTGGCCACCACCCTGATCTCCCCGCCGCTGCTGGCCGAGCCGCGCCCCCTGGCGGTGGTGGCCCCCTGGGAAATCACCGGCAACGACCCCGCCACCTCCGGTTATATCTTCGGCCGCATGGGGATCGCCGAGACCCTGGTGGAGGTGGATGCCGAGGGACGCCTGATCCCGGGGCTGGCCAGCGACTGGGCGGTCGACGAGGCGGGCCTGAGCTGGCGCTTCGAGCTGCGCGATGGGGTGGTCTTCCACGACGGCACGCCGCTGAGCGCCGAGGCGGCGGCCGACAGCCTGCGCCATGCCTGGGCCAAGCCGGGGATGCTCGACTCGGCGCCGATCACCGCCATCGAGGTCGCTGACGATGCCGTGGTGATCGGCCTGGAGGCGCCCTTCGCGCCGCTGCCGGCGCTGCTCACCCACTCCACCACCCAGATCCTGGCCCCCGCCGCCTACGCCGACGGCGGTCGGGTGGAGGCGATGATCGCCACCGGGCCCTATCGCCTCACCGAGCTGGCGCCGCCCCAGCGCCTCAGTGCCGAGCGCTTCGTCGACTACTGGGACGCGGCGCCGGCCATCGAGGCGGTCAGCTACCTGGCGGTGGGGCGTGGCGAGACCCGCGCGCTGATGGCCGAGAGCGGCGACGCCGATATCGTCTTTACCCTGAACCCCGCCAGCCGCGGGCGCCTGGCCCGTGATGAGGGCCTGGCGCTGCATGCCGAGCCGCTACCGCGCACCATCGTGATCAAGGTCAATGCCGGTCACCCCTTCCTGGCCGAGGAAGCGGCCCGCCGCGCGCTGAGCCAGGCCGTCGATCGCCGCGGCATCGCCGCCGGCCTGCTGCGCGACCCCGAGGCCGCCGCCCCGGAGCTCTTTCCGGCGAGCCTGGGGCCCTGGCACCTGGGGCTGGATGACGAGGCCGGCGGCGACCCGACCTCGGCCCGGGCGTCGCTCGAGGCCCTGGGCTGGCAGGCCAACGATCGGGGCGTCCTCGAGCGTGACGGCACCCCCTTCCGCCTGACCCTGACCACCTTCGCCGACCGTCCCGAGCTGCCGCTGGTGGCCACCGCCCTGCAGGATCAGTGGCGCGAGCTGGGCATCGACCTGGAGGTGGCGGTGAGCAACGCCAGCGCCATCCCCTCCGGGCACCGGGACGGTAGCCTGGAGCTGGGCCTGGCGGCGCGCAACTATGGCCTGGTGCCCGACCCCCTGGGCACGGTGCTGGAGGACTTCGGTGGCGACCCGGCGCAGCCCGGCGGCGACTGGGGCGCCATGCACTGGTCGGATGCCGAGGTCAGCGCCTGGCTCGATAGCCTGCGCCGGGACGCCGATCCCGAGCGGGGTGAGGCGTTGGCCGGCCGCGTCGCCGCGCGGCTGAATCGGGCCATGCCGGTGATTCCGGTGGCCTGGTATCAACAGACCGCCGCGGTCAATGCCGAGCTGGAGGGCTTCTCCATCGATCCGCTGGAACGCAGCTATCGCCTGGAGGACCTCGCGTGGACGCAATAAACTCCCGGCGTTTTGGTTCTCGGCGCTTCCCGGCCCTGGGTGCTGGCCTGGGTCGGGTGCTGCTGCCGCGATTGCTGCAGGCCGGCCTGGTGGCCTGGCTGGTGGGCACCCTGACCTTCGTGCTGACCCGCACCCTGCCCGGCGACATGGCCTACCGCATCGCCGCCGGCCGCTACGGTCATGACATGGTCGACGGCGCCGCCGCCGAGGCGGTGCGTGCCGAGCTGGCCTTGGACCAGCCGGCGCTGCTGGCCTACCTGAGCTGGCTGGGGGACCTGCTGCGCCTCGACCTGGGACGCTCCCTGGTCAGCGGTGCCCCGGTGATCGAGGAGCTGGGACACCTGCTCGGCCACTCCCTGGGCCTGGCCGCGGTGGCCCTGCTGCTCTCGCTGCTGCTGGGCCCGCCGCTGGGTCTGGCGGCGGGGCTGCGTCCCGGCGGCGTCCTGGATCGCGTCAGCGAGGCCGTGGCCAGCCTGCTGCGGGCGCTGCCGCCCTTCGCCCTGGGGTTGCTGCTGATCCTGCTCTTCTCGGTGAGCCTGGGCTGGCTGCCCGCCGCCGGCCACGGTCGGAGTGCCCATTTCGTGCTGCCGGCGCTGACCCTGGCCCTGGCGCTGGCCGCGGTCTCCAGCCGGGTGGCGCGCCATGCCATGGTCGAGGTCTCCGGCTCCGCCTATTACGCCTTCTCGCGCACCAAGGGGCTGGGCGAGCGCCTCAGCTTCCTGCGCCACGGCCTGCGCAATGTCGCCCTGCCCATCGTCGCCTACCTGGGGGTGCAGTTCGTTACCCTGATCGAGGGCGTGGTGGTGGTGGAGACCCTGTTCGCCTGGCCCGGCATCGGCCATGCCCTGGTGCATGCCATCGTCGCCCGGGACCTGCCGATGATTCAGGGCACCGCCCTGCTGATGGGCCTGCTGTTCGTGGCCCTCAATACCGGGGTGGACCTGCTCTGCCACGGGCTCGATCCCAGGAGGCGTCCGTCATGAAGCTGTCCTTCGCCTTGGGCGCGGCCCCGGCCGATGGGTGGCGCCGCCTCTCGATGCGCCGGCGCCTGGGCCTGGTCCTGCTGGGGCTGCTGCTGGCCGTGGCCTGGCTGACGCCCTGGCTGCATGACGCCGACCCGGCCCGCCAGCAGCTCACCCGTATCCTCGAGTCGCCGTCGCTGGCCGCGCCCCTGGGGACCGATTATCTGGGCCGCGACATGTTGGCGCGTACCGCCGCGGCCCTGCGCCTGTCGCTGGGCATGGCGCTGCTCAGCGTGGTAAGCGCCGCCGTGCCGGGCATCCTGCTGGGGGGGATCGCCGGCTGGCGGGGCGGCTGGAGCGACCGGCTACTGGGCGGCCTCGCCGACGCCTGCCTGGCGCTGCCGGGACTCTTGCTGGTGCTGCTGCTGGCGGCCATCGCCCCCGGTAACTTCTGGGCCCTCTACGTGGGCATCGCCCTGGTGCTGTGGATCGAGTACTTCCGGGTGGTGCGTGCCCGCACCCGGGTGCTGGTGGCCTCGCCCCAGTTGGAGGCCAGCCGCCTGCTGGGCTTCGGCCCCGGCTACCTGTTCCGCCGCCACCTGTGGCCGGAGCTGGCTCCCCTGGTGTTGACCCTGGCCGCCTTCGGCGCCGCCAGCGCCATCCTGGCCATGGCCGCCCTGGGCTTCGTCAGCGTCGGCCTGCGTCCGCCCACCGCCGAGCTGGGGCTGATGATGACCGAGCTGCTGCCCTACTACCACGAGGCCCCCTGGGCCATGGCCCAGCCGATCCTGGCGCTCTGCCTGCTGGTGCTGAGCCTGAATCTGCTGGCGGCCAAGGAGACGAAATGAGCGAGATACTGCTGGAGGGGCACGCCCTCGGCGTCCACGGCGAGGGCGTAAGCATCGCCCCCGTCGATTTCTCCCTGGCCCGTGGCGGTCGCCTGACCCTGCTCGGCGAGACCGGCTCCGGCAAGAGCCTGATCGCCCAGGCCATCATGGGCACCCTGCCAAGCGGCCTCGCCGCCAGCGGCGAGCTGACGATCGAGGGACAGGGCTACGCCGCCGCCGAGGGCGCCTCGCGACGCGCCCTCTGGGGGCGGCGCCTGGCGCTGCTGCCCCAGGAGCCCTGGCACGCCCTGGACCCGACCATGGCCTCCGGCGCCCAGGTGGCCGAGAGTCACCGATACTTGCGTGGCCTGGGGCGCCGTCGGGCCCGGGAGGCGGCTCTTGGCGACCTGGCCGGCCTGGGCCTGGCCGACGCCGATCGCCGGCTGCCCGGCGAACTCTCCGGGGGCATGGCCCAGCGGGTCGCCTTCGCCGCGGCCAGCGCCGGCGGTGCCCCCCTGGTGATCGCCGATGAGCCCACCAAGGGGCTCGACGCGCCGCGTCGCGATGCCGTGGTGCGGCTGCTGGCCGCCACGCCGGAGCGGGGCGGGGCCCTGCTGACCATTACCCACGATATCGAGGTGGCCCGGCGCCTGGGCGGCGAGGTGATCCTCCTGCGCCGGGGCCGGGTGGTGGAGCGCGGCCCCGCCGAGCGGCTGCTGAGCGCGCCGCGCAGCGATTACGCCAAGCGCCTGCTGGAGGCGGAGCCGAGCCGCTGGCCGGCCCCGCCGCCGCCCCCGGCCTCGGACGGGGAGCCCGTCGTCGAGGCCCGGGGCCTGGCCAAGCGGCGCGGCGGCCGCGCGCTGTTCCGCCACCTGGAACTGAGCCTGAGGCCCGGCGAGATCGTCGGCGTGGTGGGGCCCTCGGGGTGCGGCAAGAGCACCCTGGGCGACCTGCTGCTGGGCCTGACCGGGGCGGATGCGGGGGAGGTCAAGCGCGCCCCGGGCCCTCGCCTGGCCTTCCAGAAGCTCTACCAGAACCCGCCGGCGGCCTTCTCGCCCCACTGGTCCCTGGCCCGACTGCTGGAGGATCTGGTGCGCCGCCACCGCCTGGATCGCGCCGCCATCGCCCCGCTGATGACGCGGCTGGGGCTGAATGAGGCGCTATTGGCGCGTCGTCCCGGCGAGATCTCCGGCGGCGAGCTGCAGCGCTTCGCCATCCTGCGGATCTTGCTGATGGAGCCGCGTTTCCTGTTCGCCGACGAGCCCACCTCGCGCCTCGACCCCATCACCCAGCGCGATACCCTGGCCCTGCTGGTGGAGCTGGCCCGGGAGCGTCACTGCGCGGTGATGCTGGTTAGCCACGACCCGGCGCTGATCGAACGGCTCTGCGACCGGCGCCTGGTGCTGGGGCTGGGGCATGGGGAGGCCGCGCCCGCGTCCGAGAGCCTCGGCGCCCGGGCGGTCTAGTCGGGTTGTCGCCGGGAGGCAACAGCGCGAGGAACAAATCGACAACGCCGGTGAACGGCTGGAGGGACCGGGCGGGCCAGGGCTAATCTGAACAATGTTCGATAACCTTGGAGGAGGCCCCTATGACGGCCCCAGATCCCACCACGTCCGCCGATAGGGCCAAGCGCCAGCGTCGCAAGCTGCTGGCCACCCTGGGCCTGGGACTCGCCGGCGCCTATGTGGCGCCGACCCTGTTCAGCCTCGGCCAGGCCCAGGCCTGGGACGGGCATGGTTACCGCCGCTCGCGCCCCAGTCGCAGCCGCCCCAGCTACTCGCGGCCCAGCCGCAGCCGGCCCAGCCGCTATCACGGCCATCGCCGCCGCCACACGGATCGCCGCTACTGGGGCCGCCACGAGCGCTATGACCGGCATGTCTACCGGCGGGTCGAGGATTACCGGGATGACCCGGTGCGCCTGGTGGAGGACCTGATCTTCGGCCCGCCGGAACGCTGGTAATGGCGGCCCTGGATCTCTCGTTGCCCGGCCTGGGACGCTGCCTGCGCCTGGTGGATGCCCCCGAGGTGACCCGCACGCTGGTGGCGGCCCTGCCCGGCTGGACTCCCAGCGTCTGCCCGGCCCGGGGCGGCGCCCCGGCCATTCGCCTCTACCGTTGCGGTACCGGCTATCGGCAGTACGCCCCGGCGCTGCCCGGAGGACTCGACCTGCCCACGGCCACGGCGGCGGCCACCAGCCTGATCGCCGACCTGGCCGGCGAGATCCTGGCCGCCGAGCGCAACCTGGACCTGCTCGGCCTGCACTGCGCCAGCGTGGAGATCGACGGCCGGCTGGCGATCTTTCCCGAGGCCCATCGGGCCGGCAAGAGCACCCTGAGCCTGGCCTTCGCCGCGGCGGGGCATCGGCTCTTCGGCGACGATGTCCTGGGCCTGACGGCCAGCGGAGAGGGCATGGCGCTGGGCATCGCGCCGCGGCTGCGCCTGCCCCTGCCCGATGACCTGGCCCCGGAGCTGCTGGCCTACCTCCATCGCCATGCCGGCCCCGGGGACCACCGCTACCGCTTCCTGCGGCCCTCCCGCCTCGCCGCCCATGGCGAGACCCGCCCGCTGGGGGCCATCGTCCTGCTGGAGCGCGACGCCGGCCTCGCTGCCGCCGAGGTGGTGCGGCTCTCCCCGGGGGAGGGGCTGGCCCAGTTGCTGCGCCAGAACTTTGCCGACGACCGGGACGACGCGGCCCTGATGCCCCGGTTGCTGCCGCTGATGGAACGCCTGCCCTGCCTGCTGCTGCGTTATGCCGAGCCCCTGGCCGCGGCCCGCGAGCTGGCCCGTGTCCTGCGAGCCGGCGTGGATGTCCCGGCCCGTGAGGCCGGCCGGATGGTCCCGAGCCGCGGCGGCCCCCTGGCGCCGAGCCGCCGCTGGCGTCCTTCGCCACGGGTCCATGCCTATCCACTGGGCGACGAGCTCTTCCTGATCCATGGCCCCAGCGGCGGCATCCACCGCCTCAACGCCAGCGGCCACGCCGCCTGGGCGCTGCTGGCCGAGGAGGCGCTCTCCCTCGACGAACTCGCCGATTGCCTGGCGGAGCACTTCGACCGCCCACGCACGACGCTGGCCCGCGACCTGCACGCCCTGCTGGCGGGGCTGGTCGAGGCCGACCTGGTGATCCCCGCCGAGCCCCTCGCCGACGCCTCCTAGCTTCGCCGGGGCACGCTATGCTGAAAGCGAGCGAGGCGTCCCGTCCTCCCGTGATCCAAGGAGAGCCTTCATGTTGGAGTTCATGTCTCATCCGGCGGAGCATGTCGTGGCCATCAAGGTCGGCGGCGTCATCACCGCCGCGGAGTTGCAGCAGGTTATCGACGCCATCGAGGCCGCCAAGCGCCACCATCCCAGGATCAGCCTGCTGGCCGAGCTCGACGATATGCGCTGGATGACCCTGACCGCGCTGCTCAAGGATATCGGCTATGGCCTGACCCAGCTCGGCGATCTCAAGCGTTACCACCGTGCCGCCGTGATCACCGACAAGGAGTGGATCAAGCATATCGCCCACCTGGAGGATCGCCTCTTCAAGGCCATGGAGATTCGCACCTTCCCCGGTCGCGATTATGCCGCCGCCATGGCGTGGGTCGGCGACCTGCCCAAGGGCGCCCACGAGAACCCCGAGGAAGACGGCTATCACGGCGCCTGAATGTCCCGGTCATCGGTCGAACCGCCGAGCCAATCGTCGCTGGGCAGCGGCCATTTTCTAAACCGTTCGGGATGCCTGCTGCCCTTGGCCGGGCAGGCTCAGGGCACACGTCACTCCTCTCTTGGCAGCGTCTCGCCAACACCGGGTTGGCCAGGACGGAGGTCGCCGGTCCGGCGCTCCGGGTAGCGTGGCGATGCCATCGTGCGACAAGGTACCGCGCCTGCCGTCGCCGCATGCTCGCGGGGCCCGCGCTATCATGACCGCCTGCCCGTTCCGGTTGGCGTATCGCCCATGTCGTACCGCTCCCAGCACTATCGCTCACGCCTGGCCGCGCGTTTCGCGCTGCTGGCGATGCTGTTGCTGGTCACCGGCCCGCTGATCGGGCAGCTAAGTGCCGGCGGTCATACCGGCCATAACAGCCACGCCGGTCATAACAGCCACGCCGGTCCTAACAGCCACGCCGGCCCTAACAGCCACGCCGGTCCTAACAGCCACGCCGGTCCTAACAGCCACGCCGGTCCTAACAGCCACGCCGGCCATAACGGCCACGCCGGCCATGGCGATACCCAGCCGCAGGCGGCGGCGTTCGACTGGCATGCCCAATGCGGCTATTGCTCGCTCTTCCATCAGGTGCCGGTGCTGATGGCGAGGCTGCCATACGTCGCACCGGTGGTGTCGTCTGACATCACGTCCCCCGTGGTCGCCACGCGCAGGGCGCACGGCGGAGCGGCGGTCTTCCCCCAGGCATTGACCCGGGCCCCTCCCGTTCTTACCCGCTGATCGACCGAGAAGCACCCGCACCGTCGTCGTCGCCTCAAGCGACGGTGACGGGCTCGTGCGTTCGGCCTGTCGCCGAGCAGGCCACAAGGTTTTCATTTTTCAGAGGGGCCCTTATGAGTGGTAAGACCAACGACGTCTATCGTGCCGTCTGGCGCTGGCATTTCTATGCCGGCCTGATCGTCATTCCTTTCCTGATCTCCCTGGCGGTGACCGGCGCGCTATATCTGTTCAAGGACGAGATCGATCACTGGCTGCACGCCGACCTGATGCGGGTAGAGGCTCAGGAAGGCGTCAGGGTGTCGCCCCAGGCGCAGCGGGACGCGGCCCTGGCCGTGGTCGACGGCGTGGCGTTCCGCTATGTGCCGCCACCCGGTGCGGCGCTGGCCGCGGAGGTCGATGTGCGCCGTCCGGATGGGACCCGGGTCGCCGTCTTCGTCGACCCCTACAGTGGCCGGGTGACCGGTGACATGCCGTACCGAGGCAGCGTGATGTGGACGATCCGCATGCTGCACAGCCTCAACTATTTCGGCGCCAATGCCAGCATGATCATCGAGATCGTCGGTGGCTGGTCGATCTTGCTGGTCGTGACCGGCCTCTACCTGTGGTGGCCGAGGGGGCGTCGCGGCGGCGTGATGTCGGTTCGCGGAGGACCGCGCAAGCGCGTGTTCTGGCGCGACCTGCATGCCGTGACCGGGGTTCTCGTCGGCGGCATCATCCTGTTCCTGGCCGTCACCGGCATGCCCTGGTCGACGGTGTGGGGCAGCAAGGTCAACGAGCTGGCCAATGGTCACAACTTCGGCTATCCCGACGGCGTGCGCGTCAATGTGCCGATGTCCGAGGCGCGCCTGGCCGAGCACACCGAGACCCCCTGGTCACTGGAGCAGGCACGCCTGCCGACATCGGCCGACTCCTCGGCGCCCTCGATCGGGCTCGACCGGGCCGTGGCCACCTTCGACGCCCTGGGGTTGGCGCCGGGGTATGCGGTCGGCCTGCCGAGCGGGCCGGATGGCGTCTATACCGGCTCCATTTATCCGGACGATCTGAGCCGGCAGCGGGTCGTGCATCTCGATCAGTACAGTGGTGAGCCGCTGCTGGACATGGGCTATGCCGATTATGGCCCGCTGGGGCGAGGGCTCGAGTGGGGCATCAACGTGCACCTGGGCCAGCAGTATGGCCTGGCCAACCAGCTTATCCTGGCCCTGGCCTGCGCCGGCATCGTGCTGCTGTGCGTGTCCTCGGGCGTGATGTGGTGGAAGCGCCGGCCCTCGGGACGCCTGGGCGTGCCGCCGGCCCCCAGCGATCCGCGACGGCTGCGAGGTGTGCTGGCACTGCTCGCCATCGGCGGGGTGATCTTCCCGCTGGTCGGCGCCTCGATGATCGGCATGGCCATGGTGGATGGCCTGGTCAGAAGGCGAGGGGAAAAGCGGGCCCTCGCATGAATTCTGGAGAGCCCCGACTGATTACTCTCCGAAATCGCCGAGTATCTGCTCCGGGCCGAGGGTCTTGGGGGGCCAGGCCCGGAGTTGATGAATCAAAAAGATGGCACCGCCCATGAGCCTGACTATCCCGGAGCACGCCGAGCGGGCACTGCTACCGGAAGTAACAGGGTTTTAAAGAGCAGAACCCAATTCAGGCGTCATCTATGTTGGCAGTCACCATTGTCCAGGCCACCGATAGCGGGCTCTGAGTCTAATGAATCTCTCGGGGTGATCTGGGCCACCGTCAGGAGCTGGATGGCATGTGAACCTGCTTCGACAGCCATCGGGTCAGGTCATCCAGGGGCATGGGCCTGGCAAACAGGTAGCCCTGGAAGACCTCACAGCCCAGCGACATCAGATAATCATGCTGTTCCGCGGTTTCGATGCCCTCGGCAACTACCTTGAGGTCGAGCTGCTGAGCCAAGGTGATCACTCCCTGGCAGATAGCAGCGTTCTTATCGCTGCTATTCGCATCCTGAACGAAGCTGCGGTCGATCTTTATCTTGTCGATGGGGAGGTCACGCAGGTAGCTCAAACTCGAATAGCCTGTGCCGAAGTCATCGATAGCCGTCGTGATGCCCATATCGCTCAGTGCGTGGAGGATATCAATGGCACCTTCCGCATTGCGCATCAGGATGCCCTCGGTAAGCTCCAGCTCCAAATGTGTTGCGGGCAGGCCTGTCTCGCACAGTGCGTCGCGCAGCGTGTCGAGAAAGTTGGGGCGATGAAAGTGGAGGGGAGACTGGTTGACCGCGACGCGTCCACGCAGCAGGCCTTGATCCACTAGCCGACGAGCATCCTGACAGGCTTTTCGTATCACCCAGCGGCTCAGCGGGATGATTTGTCCGGTCTCTTCCGCGATAGGGATGAAGGTCGCTGGGGAGATGAACCCCCTGGTTGGGTGCGGCCAACGAACCAGTGCTTCCAGGCCGTCAACATGACCCTCTCGATTTATCAAGGGTTGGTAATACAAATCGAGATGGCCACACTCGATAGCTTCCTGGAGCTCACTGCGGAGTATGACGCGCTGACTCAGTTGGCTATCGAGATCCTCCGTGTATGACTGATAGGCGTTGCGGCCCTGCTGCTTGGCTTGGTACATCGCTATGTCAGCATGTTGAAGCAGCCGTTCGGGCTCATGGATCCCGCCGTGGTTCGTCGCGATGCCGATGCTGGCCGAGACGTGCAGCTCGTGTTCGCCGATTCGGTGGGGCTTGTCGAGGTCTTTCAGCAGGCGATCCGCCACTTCTTCGGCTTCGCCAGGGCCACTCAGGTCGGGAAGCAGCAGCACGAATTCGTCGCCGCCCAAACGGGCGAGGGTGTCACTAGCACGCCGGCCCTGCCGAAGCCGCTCGGCCACGCTGATCAATAGCCGATCGCCCACCTTGTGACCGAGGGTGTCATTAACGGGTTTGAATTCATCGAGATCAATGAATAGCACAGCCAATGTCTGGCCGTTACGGGTCGCCAGGTCCACATCATGGGATAGCCGATCGCTAAACAGGGCGCGGTTTCCCAGGCCTGTCAGTACGTCGTGGGTAGCCTGATACGCGAGCTGGCTCTCCTGCTCCTTGCGCTCCGAGATGTCATTCATGATGCCTACGAAGTGAGTGATCTGCTGCTGAGCATCATGCACCGGCGATAGAAACAGCTGGTTCCAGAAGGGGGTGCCATCACGTCGATAGACCCGAATAGTCGTCGACAGGCTTCTACCATGATACAGCGCCGCCTGAATCTGCTGGATATCCTGGGAGCTGGTTTTATCGCTGTTGAGGAAGACCAGGGGAGCCCCGATGACTTCCTGTTCACGATAGCCGGTAATTCGGGTGAAGGCGGGGTTTACATAAATAACGGGTTTTTCTTCCTCGCGCACATCGACAATTACGGCACCGTTGCTGCTGGCCTCCAGGCTGCGCTCGAGAACGTGTAGCCGCTCTTCGGCAAGTACCCGCTTCGTGATGTCCTTGATGATGCCAAAGACGCCATCGATTTCATCATTGACGACAATGGGAACCATGGTGACTTCCAGGTCCTGGGAAGGTCTTCCCTTGAGGGACAGGCGCATGGTGTAGCTGCTAGGAACTCCACTCGCGGCATTCAGGAAGGCCGACTCCGTGTCTTGAATATCCTGCTTGGAGCAGGCCGGCTCGCAGATGATCGAGTGGATGGGCCGTCCCACTAGCTCTTTCTCGGGAATTCCCGTGATAACTTCGGCCATGGGGTTGAGGCTTTCGTAGATCCCATCACGCGAATGAGCAAAGACCGCATCCGGATGCTGGCTGAATAGCGAGCGGAAACGCTGCTCACTGCGTCGCAATGCCACCGCCTGGGCATCGCGTATTAAGGCTAACGCGCAACTGATGATCAGTAGGTGCGTGAACCCCAGTCCCACCAGGCCGAAGACTACCGGTAAGGCGCCGGGTAGGCTGGTTAATGAGAGGGGACCATCCAGGGCGGTCACGGTCAATGTAGGGCCGCCTGCTAATACGCTTTGCCGAGACGCAAAGGAGCGTGGAGAGATGCTTTCGTGCCAATCGTGGGCATATTGCATGCCCCACTCCTTGCCCTCGGAACTGTAGTGGATCGTGAACCCGTCAGTATTCAGGTGGCGTACCATCTGAATGACCTCCGTGAGGTCCAGCGTGGCGACCATGGTACTCAGGCCGCCGTCTAACGATATCGAGAGCACACCGTAGCCGCTGTTTTCGGGGTCGGGGAAGTACCAACGAGTCCGCTGGCTCACATCGTCCTGTTGGTGCAGCCAGTCGAGCGTTTCGGGGGCAGTCAGCTGGTCTGTCAGCCATAGCAAGTCTTCCGGCTCGCGGCCCATTTGCCATTGCGGCTGCAGGTCGGGCCCTAGAAAAGCGATGGCTTTCAAGCTGGGCTCGTCTTCCAGGTAGGAGCGCAATTCCAGCTGCTGGAGGTGTCTAACGGCGCCGATAGGCCTCTCCCTCAGTGCCATCCAACGCCCTTTGAGCCGTGCGATCATTTCGACACGAGACTCGATATGTTGGGCGATGCCTAAAGAGATATTGTTCACCAGCTTGTCGGCCTCGGCTACGCGGGCGTTGTACTGAATCCAGCTGCTGACTAACCAGATGACGATACTGACAGTGGCCCCGAGAATGCCGACTGCTATGGCAGCTCGTGGTAGCGGCGGCGTCGGGCTGGCATTCAGGCGAACCATGACGAGCAGGCTGGCGCCCAATAGCAGAAAAAACAGGCCGCCCATCGACGTGATGCCCCATACCGAGATAGGCGGGGTATCGAGCGTCAATGGGTACGCCAGCGTGAAAGCCCCGATCCCGAGTGCCAGCCCGCCGAACAGCCGATAGATGATCCGGGTGAGATCTGCTCGTGGAGGAAGAAAGCAGCAGCTCCCCATGACCAGAACCAGCGAGGCGGGTAGCGGACTTAAGCGGGGATAGCCGGTGAGCCCTGAGAGTCCGCTGTCGGTCGCCGGCACGAGCAAGTAGTGACCCAGGCAATAGCCGCCTAACGTCAGCAGCAACCCGCCCACCGGATATCGCCAGCGCGACTGCTTTCCCAGCAGGGCCAGCAGCCCCATGCTGGCCAGCACCACGGCGATGGCGCCATCGGTGCTCAACCGCCATTGGGGGGGGAGTGGGGCATAGCCCCAGAGGTCGATCAGAAGGCTCGTCACCCCGATGAGGAAGCTGCTGATGAGCAGGATTAGGAGCCACGCCTGTAGGCCGAGGTGGCGGCTGTTCATGTTCATCTGGTACTGCTCCTCCACCCCGCGGTGGTATGACTTCAAGCCATCTATGGGGCCAGGAAAATCAGCGGCCGGCAATATGTTAAATCAACGATCGGCCCTTTCCCCCTCTGGGAGTGGTCTCTCGGTAGGTTGTTCATCCGGAGCCGACCCGGAACGCTGGGGGGCGAACCAAACCAACCTCCAGGAGGCCCGGATGAACCCCCGCAAGAATGCCCGTCTCACTCGCCGTCGGTGGCGATGTCGCTGGTTTCGTGCGGCTGATCGCGCCGTCGGTGAGTGGCTTCTGGCGAACGCGTCGTCACGGTGCTGTCACACCCCTGGCGTAGGCTGCGGCCTCCATTGAAACCCGGGCCATTGGAGGATGCCATGCGCCTCGCCCTCTTCGACCTCGACGATACCCTGCTGGATGGCGACTGCAGCGAGCTGTGGAACGCCTGGATGATCGAGCGTGGCTGGATCGCCGCGCCGGGGGAGTTCCTGATGCACACCCAGGCCATGCATGCCGCCTATCATGCCGGCCGCCTCCGCCTGGAGGAGTACCTGGCCCTGACCCTGTCGCCCCTGGCCGGGCGCCGTGAGGAGGACGTGCGTGCCGAGGTAGAAGCCTTCGTTGAGGCGCGTATCGAGCCACGGCTCTTCCCTCAGGGGCGTGCCCAGGTCGAGCAGCATCGGGCGCAGGGGGAGCGAGTGATGATCGTGTCTGCTTCCTCTCGGCATCTGGTGGAGCCTGTCGCTGCTGCCTTGGGGATCCATGAGGTCATCGCCGTGGAGCCGGCAATGGATGGGGCGCGTTATAGTGGTACCACGACCGGGGAGCTGTCCTATCGCGATGGCAAGGTATCCCGTCTACAGGCTTGGCTGGCCAGTCAGCCAGTGCCCGTCACCCACTTGAGCTTTTACTCCGACTCTCACAATGATCTCCCCCTGCTTAGTCGGGTAGACCGAGCGGTGGCCGTGAATCCAGATCCCGTGCTTGCCGAGGTGGCGCGGGTCGAGGCATGGCCACGGCTCGATTGGCGCATGCCTGCTTGAATCAGGCGGCGCTCAACCGAGTGCATTGCCTGGGGCCATACCGCTAGGGCTAGTGCGAAACGTCGGCGAGCGCAGCCAATTTTCGGATATAGCGCAGTTCCCCTATGGGGCACGGAGTGCATCCATGATGCGCCGTAAGCCCGAACGTCGAGCGACGATAACGACAGGAGCAACCCATGCTGCCGAATTTCAAGGCCCTCGTGGCTTTCGAAGCCTTGATCAGGCAAGGCAGTATGATGGCCGCCGCACGGGAGCTGGGGGTAAGTCAGGCTGCCGTGAGTCAGCAGTTGAAGCGACTGGAGTCGTTCCTTGGACAACCCCTCTTCGAGAGAGACAGCCGAGGCCTGGTGCCGACGCAAGCCGCTCAGCAGTATCAGCCGGTAGTCGCTGGTTGCTTGGGCCACCTTCGTCACCAGACACAGGCCCTTTTCGGTGACGACAAGCCCCAAATACTGACGCTGAGGGTCAATCACACCCTGGCGCACTGCTGGTTGCTGCCAAGGCTCCCAGACTTTTTTCATCGTCACCCATTTATTCGTCTGGATATCTCGGTGGTGGATTGGCCCTCCCGTGATCCATGTCGCGACGTCGATATAGAGATCACCAATGGTGCCTGTCGTTCCCCCGAGACCCAGAGTGAGCAACTCTTCCGCGAACAGTGGCTAATGGTCTGCTCCCCCGACTTTCGAGAGCGCTACCGTGAGTCGCTTGAGGCGGGAAACCTGCATGATCTGCCGGCCATACAGGTCAAGGGATATCAAGATGGCTGGATGGAGTGGCTTTCGTATCATGGACTCTCGCAAACCTCTCCACGGGTCGTGCTGGAGATCAGCAGCTCTCTGCATGGCTTGCAAGCCGCACGACAGGGCGTCGGAGTATTGCTGGTACGCTCCTTGGCGGCTAAGGAATTACTGGAGAGCGGTGCCCTGGTTCCGGCGATCGAGGGCCAGATGCCCTCTGAGTCCGGGCATTACTTGATTACCCGCTTAAAACGATCCGGCAAGGTCTCCTGGTTTTGCGCCTGGCTGCATGAGCAGTGCTAACCGTGGGCGCCGTGGGGCGAGTATCGCGTGCCATACGGCCTACGATTAAGATTTTCTTGTGGCTGTCATAAGGCGCTTCCCGAGGCAAGACACCTTTTTCTTCATTCGCCCCGTCGATGATGGTTGAGACTCTTCCATGACATCGATGAGGTGAGAAAGATGAAGGCTGGTTCGTACCGACATGTGCGTGATGGCAGGGCATCCTTGAAAAGGGCTTCACTGGGATGCCTCGCCGCACTTCCACTCTTCCTGGCCGGCCAGGCGCTTGCCGATACGCCGGACGGAGAGCTTAGAATTCTCTCCCTGAACACCTGGATGGACCGCTTTTCTCATGATCCATCCCTGCTGTCGGAGTTCCTCATCAAGGGGGATTATGACGTGCTCACCTTTCAGGAATCCCGTCAGAACAGCACCTACCTTGACCAGCTTCCCGACCTGTTGAAGGAAGCCGGTCTGGGAGACTACACCACGAGCCAGGTGGGAGACCTCGGCGTGATGTCTCGCCTGGATGGCGAGCATGGGCAGTATGTCGAAGACGGCTCGGTGGGCTATATAGAGCTGGACGCCGAGGGCGGCGTGCCGGACGTCACGGTCGGCACCGTGCACCTCAACTACTATGACGACGACAGCATCAGGGTGCGGGAAGCGCAAAGCCTCAATCGCTGGGCCCAGGAAGCAGATCAGCCCATTATCCTGACGGGGGATTTCAATGCCGGAGATGTGGCGGAACGTGGCCTTCACTCGGTGGATCAGCAGAAGCTGCTGTTGAGAAGTTATCTAAAAAATAACAATGACTTCTATTATGACCTGCTTTCTCAGTATGCGAATGATCGACAGGTATTGGATGACTTTATAGAGACGTATCGCGGCCAGGATATCGATGATGAAGCGATTCCCGACGGGCTCTTTTCTCCGGAGACATATCCGGTCGCCGGAAACACCCCGCGCACGATGAATATACTGAAGCAACAATACATGGTGCTGCAGAACGAAAGCGAGCGCGAGCCTTGGCACCCCCATGAGCCGGGTGATGGTAGTTCCACCTGGCCCTCGGAGCCAGAGCAGGGGGAGAATAACTGGCCAAGCTGGGACTTTAGCAGCATCGATCACTTCATGGCGTCGCGCCCTTTCGGCAAATGGTTCGTGTTGGCCGATGACCCGGACGATCCGTATTTGGGCGTACTGGACGATACCGGATTTGCCAATAACGACGTGCCCCTGTCCGACCATGCTCCAGTGGCCCATAACGTCAGATGGGTAGGGCCCGAACTCGAACGCTTCGAACAGGATGGCAACACCGAGACCCGGCTTGTCTGGGGAAGTGGGGCGACGGTCTTCGAAGAAAATGGAGGGGTCTTCTACCTGACGCGCAATAATCATCGCGACGATGTCTACCTTGGCCAGATCGCCGACGAGTGGGGGAACCCGATCTTTACAGATCTGACACCGGAGGAGAAGCGCACCCGCCTGGACTGCGGCAGTAGTGACCCCCGCTTCCAGCAGGCGATCGCCGATTACTGTATCGACGACCACAGCTTCATTAGCGAAACCCTGGTCACCGATGGCGGCACCCTGGTGGTGGATGAAGACGCGGCTTTGGGAAATAGCGATGCCATGCTGCGCTTGAATGATGGTGGCCTCCGCATCGCCGGCAACCAGATGACCTCGCTGAATCGCGAGGTGAGCCTGGAGGGCGAGGGTGGCTTTATCGATGTGGCCGATGCTCGGCACCAGGTATCGCTGGCCCGCGAGATATCGGGAAATGGTGCCTTTGAAAAGCGCGGCCAGGGGACTCTGCTGCTCGACGGCGATCACACCTACACCGGAGAGACTCGGGTCAGCGAGGGCCTGCTGGCCGTCGATGGCTCCATCGCCACCTCGTCGCATACTGGGGTCGCGGAGGGAGCGGCCCTGGGTGGCAATGGCCGCATCGGTGATTTGACCATCGAATCGGGGGGGGCGCTGTCGCCGGGTCGCTCCGTTGGCACCCTGCATGTGGATGGCGACCTTCGCTTCGATCAGGGGGCGATCTATCAGGCCGAGGTGGATGCCGCCGGGAATGCCGACCGTGTGGTGGTCAGCGGCGACGTCCAGATCGACGGTGGGTCGGTGCTGGCCCTGGCGGAGAATGGAAATTATGCCCCGGAAACCGACTACCGCCTGCTGACGGCCCAGGGTGGCGTGAGCGGTGAGTTCGATACCATCAGCTCGAGTCAGGTCTTCCTGGATCCCAGCCTGCGTTATGGTGCTCAGGACGTGACGCTTCGCATGGAGCGCAACGACACGGCCTTCGATGAAGTCGCGATCTCGCCTAATCGACAGGCGGCAGCGCGTGGCGTGGAAAGCCTGGGCATGGGAAATGGGCTCTACGATGCCGTGGTGACGCTGGATGGCGAGACCGCGAATGCGGCGTTTAGCCAGCTCAGTGGTGAGTTGCACGCGGGCCTGCAGGGCGGGCTGGTCGACGAGAGCCGGCTGCTGCGTCATGCCGTGACCACGCGCCTGGCCGGTCGCGGTGAGGAGCAGCGTGTCCTGGCGGCTGGCGATGAGGATGGCCTGACCGCTTGGTGGCAAGGCATCGGCAACTGGGGGCAGCATGATGCCGGCGAAGGGCGTGACCTGGCCCGGGATACGACAGGTTTCCTGATCGGTGCCGATGGCGGCGTAGGCGAATCGGGACGCCTGGGGATGGTGGCCGGGTATGGTGCCACCACCTATAACGGTGACGGCATGTTGGGAGCGGCCGAGTCCGATAGCTACCACCTCGGTATCTATGGGGGCGCCCGCCTGGGGAACTTCGACCTGAGCCTGGGGGCCAGCCACTCGCACAGCGTGGTGGAGACCGAGCGTAGCGTCGCCTTTGCGAGCGTCGATGAGCAGCTGACGGCGGAGTATGACGGCGAAACGACGCAGGTCTTCGGCGAGGTGCGCTATCCGCTGTCGTTCGGCGAGGTGCGCCTGGAGCCTTTCGCCGGGCTCGCCCAGGTGCGGGTATCGCGGGATGGCTTCCAGGAGTCGGGAGGTGTCGCGGCGCTGACCGGCGAGGCGCAAGACCTCGATGCGACCTTCTCCAGCCTGGGAGCCCGTGTCGCTATGCCGTTCACGCTGGAGGAGCATGCGGCGGTGTTGCGGGCCGATGCCGCCTGGTTGCACGCCCTCGATGGCGAGGCTGCGGAAGAGCGACTGGCCTTCGGCGATGGCACCCGCTTCAACGTGGAGGGTGTGCCGCTGGCGGAGGATAGCGCGGAGCTGGGGGTCTCCCTGGAAGTCGGTGTGTCTTCGAATACCTCGGTAAATGTGGGGTATAGCGGCCGACTGGGCGGCGAGCTGGATGACCATGGTGTCAACGCAACCCTGAATGTTCGCTTCTGAGTCGAGCCCTTACGGCGAAGCAGGCCAGCGGCGATGCCGCTGGCCTCTTGTCGTAGGCGCTTCCGGGTAGGGAGGGAGTCTGATCCGATGTCATAGAATTGACACTAATCATGTCGCATCCTTGGCGTTTTATGGCAACGAGTGCGGGCATGACATCGAGCGAGCGACACCTGCTGGAGGCGATCATCGCCGGGGAGCAACTGACCCCCTACTTTCAGCCCATCGTCGATATGGGGCGGCGCCGTATCCACGGTTACGAGGCCTTGATTCGCGGCCCGGAGCAGTCGCCACTGCATTCGCCCCAGCGGCTCTTCGAGGTCGCCATGCAGGCCGGACGCCTGGTGGAGCTCGATCTGCTGTGCCGGCGCCTGGCCATCGAGCGCTTCGTGGCCCTGGGGCTGGAAGGCAAGCTGTTCCTCAATGTGATGCCCTCCACCCTGCTGGAACGCGACTTCCGCGAGGGCCTGACCCTGGCCTATCTGGAGGCGGCCGGCCTGGCGCCGGAGCGGGTGGTGATCGAGCTCACCGAGCACCTGCCCATCGCCGACTACCAGGCGATGCGCCAGGCCATGGATCACTACCGGGAGATGGGCTTCCGGGTGGCCCTGGACGACCTGGGGGCGGGGCACTCCAGCCTGCGTCACTGGGCCGAGTTGCGCCCGGACATGGTCAAGCTGGATCGCCACTTCGTGGCCGGCATCGATGCCTCGGCGGACAAGCGCGAGTTCCTGCGCTCGCTGCTGGACGTGGCGCGCAGCCTGGGCTGCCAGCTGATCGCCGAGGGGGTCGAGACCGCCGAGGAGCAGCGCTGCCTGTGGGAGCTGGATCGCGGCCTGGTGCTGCTGCAGGGCTACTATTTCGCCCGCCCCTGTGCCGAGCCGCCCCGCCGGGTATCGCCGCTGCTGCCCAGCCATGGCCTGCCGGCCCGCTCGCCGCGGCGCCGCGCCAGCGCCATCGTCACACACATCGCGCCGGTCGCCCCGTCGCTGCCGGTGCTGACCCTGGCCGAGCGCTTTCGCGCCCAGCCGGCGCTGCGCTGCGTGCCGGTGGTGGAGGAGGGGCGGCCGCTCGCGGTCGTGCGTCGCCACGAGTTCCTGACCCTCTTCACCAATCCCTATAGCCATGCCCTGCACGCCCGCAGCAAGGTGGGCGAGATCGCCGACCGCCAGTGGCTCGGCGTGACCCAGGAGACGTCCCTGGAATCCCTGAGTCAGCGCATCACCGATGTCCGCGGCCTGCAGCAGGAGGACTTCGTGATCGTCGACGGCGAGGGCCGCTACCGGGGCATGGGCAATATCATCGACCTGCTGCGGGAGATCACCGCCATCCAGGTGCGCCAGGCGCGCAACGCCAATCCCCTGACCGGCCTGCCCGGCAATATCCTGATCCAGGAGACCCTCACCGAGCGCTTGGGCCAGGGGCAGGCCCTGGTGGCGGTCTTCGCCGACCTGGACAACTTCAAGGCCTACAATGACGGCTACGGCTACGCCGAGGGCGACCGGATGATCCTGGCGTTGTCGCGGCTGCTGCTGGCGCGCCTGAGCGATGCCGACGATTTCCTCGGCCATGTGGGCGGCGACGACTTCATGCTGCTGCTGGGGGGCGACGACTGGCGGACCACCTGCGAGGCGATCCTCGCCGATTTCGCCGCCCTGGTGCCCGACTTCTATCGCCCCGAGCATCGCGCCGCCGGCGGCCTGGTGGGCGAGAATCGTCGAGGCGAGTCGGTCTTCCATCCGCTGGTCAGCCTGTCGCTGGCGGCACGGCCGGTGGCGGCAGGAGAGTCGCTGGCGCCGCCCCAACTGGCCGCCGAGCTCTCCGAGCTCAAGGCCCAGGCCAAGCGCCGCCCCGGCAACAGCCTCTTCGTCGACCGCCGCCACCATCTGCGACCGACCGGGAGCCTGGCATGAGCGATGCCTATTATCTGCGTCTCACCGATCGCCTGCGCGAGCTGTTGAGCGATCCCCAGGCCTGCGAGGAAGGCCGCCTGCCCGCCGAGCGCATTCTGGCGGAGCGCTTCGGCACCACCCGGATCACCCTGCGCCAGGCCCTGGCCCAACTGGAGGGCGAGGGGCGCATCCACCGCAGCAATCGCCGCGGCTGGTTCGTCTCGCCGGCGCGCCTCGACTATGACCCGACCCGGGACGCCGGCTTCAACGACTATGTCCGGGCCCAGGGGCGCCGCCCGCGCACCGAGGTGCTGCTGACCGACACGCATCCCTATCCCACCGCCGCCGAGGCCCTGGGGCTGTCCGCCGACCAGCCGTTCTACCATATTCGCCGGCGCCGCTTCGTCGACGACCGCGCCGTGCTGGCGGAGTCGCTATGGGTGGTGCCGGAGCGCGCCCCGGGCCTGCTGGAGGGCGACTACGCCTCCCACTCCCTGTGGGGCCAGCTGCGCAGCCGCTGGGGCCTGAGCCTGACCCACCGCTCCCTGCGCCTCTACTCCGAGGCCCTGCCGGAGCGGGAGGCCGCCGAGCTGGGGGTGGCCGCCGGCACCGCCGGGCTCCGCGTGAGCCGCACCACCTTCGATGAACGCCGTCGCCCGGTGGAGTACGACGAGGAGCACTGGCTGCACGACGCCCTGTGCATCACCGTGGAGCTGGACGGCAAGGCATAGGAGGGCGAGTCGTCATCCAGCCTTCAACTAACCGTCACCGGCTTGTCATCCGAGGTCATCAGACTCCTGGCCTATACCAGATCAGCAGTCGTTGTTACCCACCCGACCCGGAGAGCCACCATGTCACCCTTTATCCGTTCCCTGCTCGGCGGTGCCGTCGCCCTGGCCATGACCACCGCTGCCCAGGCCACCACCGAGCTGACCGTCTATACCGCCGTGGAGTCCGACGACCTCCAGAAGTACGCCGAGCGCTTCAACGAGGCGCACCCGGAGATCGAGATCAACTGGGTGCGCGACTCCACCGGGGTGATCACCGCCCGCCTGCTGGCCGAGAAGGACAACCCCCAGGCCGACGTGGTCTGGGGCCTGGCCGCCACCAGCCTGCTGGTGCTGGAAGAGGAGGGGATGCTCGCCCGCTATGCCCCCGAGGGTGTCGAGGCGCTGGATCCCAAGTTCGTCGATCCGGCGGCCCGTGACGGCCAGGATCCGGCCTGGGTGGGCATGGATGCCTGGGTGGCCTCGATTTGCTACAACACCATCGAAGGCGAGCGTCAGGGCGTGCCCATGCCTACCTCCTGGGAAGACCTGACCCGTCCCGAGTACCAGGGTCACGTGATCATGCCCAACCCCAGCTCCTCCGGCACCGGCTACCTGGACGTGGCCAGCTGGATGCAGCTGTGGGGCGAGGAGGGGGCCTGGGATTACATGGATCGCCTCCACGAAAACATTTCTCGCTACACCCATTCCGGCTCGGCGCCCTGCAACCTGGCCGCTTCCGGCGAGGCGGTGGTCGGCGTCTCCTTCGCCTTCCGCGGCGCGCGGCTCAAGTCCCAGGGGGCTCCCATCGAAGTGGTCTTCCCCGAAGACGGGGCCGGTTGGGATATGGAGGCGTCGGCCATCATCGAGGGCAGCGACAATCGCGAGGCCGCCGAGACCCTGCTCGACTGGGCCGTCTCCCGAGAGGCCAATGAACTCTATAACGAGGGTTATGCGGTCGTCGCCTACCCCGGCGTGGCCCAGCCCATCGAAAACTATCCCTCCAACATTACCGAGCTGATGGTGGATGCCGACTTCTCCTGGGCGGCCAACCATCGCGACCGCCTGCTCGAGGAGTGGCAGCGTCGCTACGACGGCAAGTCCGACAGCCAGTAAATCTCGTCGTCAATGCCCCGGCGCCACGCGCCGGGGCCAGGAGCTATCCCATGCCTACCCTGACCGCCCCCCTGTCCGGCTCGGTGCATGCCGCCGTGGCCGAGGCGGGCATTCATCTCGAGATCAGCGGCCTCACCAAGCGCTATGGCCAGTTCACCGCCCTGCGCGAGATCGACCTGGCCATCCGCGAGGGCGAATTCGTCTGCTTCCTGGGCCCCTCCGGCTGCGGCAAGACCACCCTGCTGCGGGCCATCGCCGGCCTGGCGCCCCAGAGTGCCGGGCGCATCGTGCAGCGCGGCCGCGATATCTCGCGGCTGCCGCCCCAGGCCCGGGATTTCGGCATCGTCTTCCAGTCCTATGCGCTCTTCCCCAACCTGACGGTGTTCGACAACGTGGCCTACGGGCTGCGCAATCGTCGCGACGACCGCGGCCGGATCCGCGCGCGGGTCGCCGAGCTGCTGGCCCTGGTGGACCTGGCCGGCAGCGAGGCCAAGTACCCGGCGGCGCTCTCCGGCGGCCAGCAGCAGCGGGTCGCCCTGGCCCGCGCCCTGGCCACCGAGCCGGGCCTGCTGCTGCTCGATGAGCCGCTCTCGGCCCTGGATGCCCGGGTGCGGGTGCACCTGCGCGGCCAGATCAAGGCCCTGCAGGCGCGCCTGGGGGTGACCACCATCATGGTCACCCACGACCAGGAGGAGGCCCTGGCCATGGCCGACCGCATCGTGGTGATGAATCACGGCACCATCGAGCAGGTGGGCACCCCGGCCGAGATCTACCGCCGGCCGGCCAGCGCCTTCGTGGCGGAATTCATCGGCAGCATGAACTTCCTCGAGGTGCGTCCCGATGGCGCTCACGCCCTGCACCTGGGCCGGCGTCGCCTGGATTGCCCGGCCCATGACTGCGCCGGCGATAGCCGCGCCCGCCTGGCCATCCGCCCCGAGGCGGTCAAGCTGTGTGCCGCGAACGAGGGGCTGTCGGCCCGGGTCGAGCATATCGAGTTCCTGGGGGCCTTCCTGCGCGTCGGCCTGACCCTGACGGAGACCGACCAGGCGCTGGTCGCGGATATCGCCGTGCGCGATGCCGAGGCCCTGGGCCTGGCGCCCGGTGCGGGCCTGGGGGTCCTGCTGCCTAGCGAGGCGCTGCGCCTCTACCCGGACCGGGAGGCGCGGGCATGAGGGTAGCGTTTCCGATGAGCGGGTCGCGAGGGCTCTCCGGCGAGGCACTGGTGCGCCTGCTGGCGCTGCTGGCGGCCCTGACCCTGCTGGTGATGGGGCTGCTCTTCCCGCTGGCCAGCATGCTGGTCAAGAGCCTCCAGGACCGCGCCGGCGACTTCGTCGGCCTGGCCAACTTCGCCCGCTATGTGCAGACACCGGCCCTGGTGGGTTCCATCGTCAACTCCCTGACGGTGGCCCTGATCAGCACCGCCCTGGTGGTGGGCCTGGCCTTCCTCTGCGCCTACGGCATCACCCGCACCTGCATGCCCGGCAAGCGGCTGTTCCGCATGCTGGCCGTGCTGCCGATCCTGGCGCCCTCGCTGCTGCCGGCCATCAGCCTGGTCTATCTGTTCGGCAACCAGGGCTGGTTCCGCGAGGTACTGATGGGGCAGAGCATCTATGGTCCCATCGGCATCGTCCTGGGCATGTGCTTCTGGATCTTCCCCCATGCGCTGATGATCCTGATCACGGCGCTCTCCACCAGCGACGCCCGCCTCTACGAGGCCGCCGAGGCGCTGGGCACCCCCAGGTGGCGCAGCTTCCTGACCATCACCCTGCCCGGGGCTCGCTATGGGTTGATCTCCTGCGCCTTCGTGGTCTTTACCCTGGCGATCACCGACTTCGGCGTGCCCAAGATCATCGGCGGCCAGTTCAGCGTGCTGGCCACCGACGTCTACCGTCAGGTGGTGGGGCAGCAGAACTTCCAGATGGGCGCCGTGGTCAGCGTGATCCTGCTGTTGCCGGCCCTGGCCTCCTTCGTGGTGGATCGCTGGATCCAGCGCCGCCAGGTGGCCCAGCTCTCCGCCCGGGCGGTGCCCTGGCGGCCCACGCCGAGCCCGCTGCGGGACTGGACCTTCGCGCTGATCTGCTACGCCGTGGGGGCGGCGATCCTGCTGGTGATCGGCACCGCCATCTACGCCTCCCTGATACAGTTCTGGCCCTACAACCTGTCGCTGACCCTCGGGCACTACGCCTTCGATATGCTGGCCGGGGGCGGCTGGGCGTCCTGGTTCAACTCCCTGAAGCTGGCCTTCTCGGTGGCGCTGATCGGCACCCTGGTGATCTTCTTCAATGCCTGGCTGATCGAGAAGAGCGACGGCTACCGGGCGCTGCGTCAGGGGCTGCACTTCCTGGCCATGCTGCCCATGGCGGTGCCGGGCATGGTGCTGGGCCTGGCCTATATCTTCTTCTTCAACCAGGCCGGCAACCCCCTGGGCTGGCTCTACGGCACCCTGGCGATCCTGGTGCTCAATACCCTGGTGCACTTCTATACCGTCTGTCACCTCACCTCGGTGACCGCCCTCAAGCAGCTCGACCCGGAGTTCGAGGCGGTCGGCGCCTCCCTCAAGGTGCCCTTCTGGGTGACCTTCCGCCGCGTGACCCTGCCGGTCTCGCTGCCGGCGGTGCTGGATATCTCGGTGTATCTGTTCGTCAACGCCATGACCACGGTGTCGGCGGTGGTCTTCCTCTACACCAGCGACACGCGCCTGGCCTCGGTGGCGGTGATGCACCTGGACGAGGCCGGTTATTTCGCCAGCGCGGCGGCCATGGCGGTGCTGATCTTCTTCACCTCCCTGACGGTCAAGCTCGCCCATGCGGCACTCAGCCAGCTGTTGTTGACTCGCGCCCAGGCGTGGCGCCAGGCGGGCTAGGAGGCCCGCCATACCCCAAATTTTTTTGCCCGAATCCACTGGTATAGACCAATGCTTGATGCCACGACCGACCCTTACCTGCTGACCCCGGGGCCGCTGACCACCAGCGCCACCGTCAAGGCCGCCATGCGACGTGACTGGGGCTCCTGGGACAGCGACTTCAATGCCATGACCGCCGAGATCTGCCGGCGCCTGCTGGCCCACGCCAATGCCCGGGACAGCCATGCCTGCGTGCCGCTGCAGGGCAGCGGCACCTTCGCCGTGGAGGCGGCACTCGGCACCCTGATCGACCCGGCGCGCACCACCCTGGTGCTGAGCAACGGCGCCTACGGCAAGCGCCTGGCCGCCCTGCTCGAACGCATGGGGCGTCCCTGCGAGGTGCTCGACAGCGGCGAGGCCGCCCCGCCCAGCCCCGGAGCGGTCACCGAGCGGCTCAAGGCCAATCCCGCCATCGGCTATGTGGCGCTGATCCACTGCGAGACCAGCTCCGGCATCCTCAACCCCCTGGCGGCCATCGCCGAGGCGGTGGCCGCCGAGGGCCGCGAGCTGATCGTCGATTCCATGAGCGCCTTCGGCGCCGTGCCGGTGGACGCCCGGCGTACCCCCTTCCTGGCGCTGGTCTCGTCGGCCAACAAGTGCTTCGAGGGCGTGCCCGGCTTCGGCTTCGTGATCGCCCGTCGCGACGCCCTGGCGGCCGCCGAGGGGCGCTGTCACTCGCTCTCCCTCGACCTGCACGATCAATGGCGCTACCTGGAGCGCACCGGCCAGTGGCGCTATACGCCGCCCACCCATGTGGTGGCGGCCTTCCGCCAGGCCCTGGACGAGCATGATGCCGAGGGCGGGGTGGACGGACGCCTGGCCCGCTATACCGCCAATCGCGACGCCCTGGTGGCGGGCATGCGCCGGCGGGGCTTCGCGACCCTGCTGGAGGATCGCTGGCTGTCGCCGATCATCACCACCTTCCTCAGCCCCGCCCATCCCGGCTTCGACTTCCCGCGCTTCTACGCCGAGCTCAAGGCTCGCGGCTTCATCATCTACCCCGGCAAGCTCACCGAGGTGGAGAGCTTCCGCATCGGCAGCATCGGCCGCCTCGATGCCGCCGTGATCGCCCGACTGCTGGAGGCCGTGGACGCCGCCCTGGCCACCCTGGGCGTGGACGACTGCCGTCCCGCCGCCTGACTCACCGGAGAGACCCCGATGCACTATCAATCCCCCGACCGCCTGCAATGCGCCATCCTCGACTGGGCCGGCACCGTGGTGGACTTCGGCTCCTTCGCCCCCACCCAGATCTTCGTCGAGGCCTTCGCCGAGCTGGGCGTCGACCTCAGCCTGGAAGAGGCCCGCGGGCCCATGGGCATGGGCAAGTGGGACCATATCCGCACCCTCTGCGACGTCCCGGCCATCGCCGCGCGCTTCGAGGCGGCGGTGGGTCATGCCCCCAGTGACGCGGACGTCACGGCCCTCTACGAGCGTTTCATGCCGCTGCAGATCGCCAAGATCGGCGAACACTCGGCGCTGATCCCCGGGGCGCTCGAGGCCATCGCCGCGCTGCGCGAGCGGGGCCTGAAGATCGGCTCCTGCTCCGGCTATCCCGCCGTGGTGATGGAGCAGGTGGTGACCCGGGCCCGGGCCAACGGCTATGTGGCCGATCATGTCGTCGCCACCGACGAGGTGCCCAACGGCCGCCCGCACCCGGCCCAGGCGCTGGCCAACGTGATCGCCCTGGGCGTGAGCGACGTGGCCGCCTGCGTCAAGGTGGACGACACCGCGCCGGGCATTCTCGAGGGGCGCAGTGCCGGCATGTGGACGGTGGCGCTGACCTGCTCGGGCAACGCCCTGGGGCTCGACTACGCCGCCTATCGCGACCTGGATGCCGCCGAGCTGGCCGAGCGTCGCGGGCGCATCGAGGCACAGTTCGCCCCCGCCCGGCCGCACTTCATGATCGACACCATCGCCGAGCTGCCGGCGGTGGTGGCCGAGATCGATGCCCGCCTGGCCCGGGGCGAGCGCCCCTGACGCGGGCTTGAGCGGTACCCCCTTGCCTCGCCCCCGGGGCAAGGGGACCGGATCCCTGCCACTCCGGAGTCGCTCCGGCGTGGCCCCTATCGCGAGGAGCGTGTCATGCGACCCTTCTGGTTGAACCAGGCGCTGGAGACGATGCCGGAGCCGCCGGCGCCGCCCCTGGATCGGGAGCTGCGCGTCGACGTCTGCATCGTCGGCGGCGGTTACACCGGCCTCTGGACCGCCCTCGAACTGCGTCGCCAGGCCCCCGGCCTGCGCGTGGCGCTGATCGAGGCGGACATCTGCGGGGCCGGCGCCAGCGGCCGCAATGGCGGCTGCGTGCTGGGCTGGGCCAGCAAGTACCCGACCCTGCAGCGGCTGTTCGGCGACGCGGAGGCGCTGCGCCTGGTGGCCGAATCGGAACGCTGCGCCGCGGAGATCGGCGACTTCTGCCGCGAGCACGGCATCGACGCCGAGTTTCGCCATGACGGCACCCTGTTCACCGCCACCAATCGCGCCCAGCAGGCGGCCATCGCGCCGCTGATGGACGGCCTGGCCGAGCGCGGTATCGGCAGCTTCGCGGCGCTGGAGGCGGCCGAGGTGCAGCGACGCAGCGGCTCGTCGTGCCACCGCCAGGGCTGGTTCTCGCCCCGGGCGGCCACGGTGCAGCCGGCCAAGCTGGTGCGCGGCCTGCGCCGCGTGGCCCGGGAGCAGGGCGTCGAGCTGTTCGAGGGCACGCCCCTGCGGGCCCTGGAGCGGGGCCGCCCGGCGCGGGTGATCACCCCGGGCGGGCGAATCATCGCCGACCGCGTGGTGCTGGCCACCAACGCCTGGATGGCGCGGCTGTTCCCCGAGTTCCGGCGCACCATCGCCATCGTCTCCAGCGACATGGTGATCACCGAGCCGGCCCCCGAGGCGCTGGCGGCCACGGGCCTGGCCGATGGCGTCTCGGTGCTCGACTCGCGGACCTTCGTGCACTACTACCGCAGCACCCCGGCGGGGCGGCTGATGTTCGGCAAGGGCGGCAATACCTTCGCCTTCGGCGGACACGTCCATGACCTCTTCGATCGTCCGTCCCGCTATCGGGAGCCGCTCTCCCGGAGCCTGGCGGCGTTCTTCCCGAGTCTCGCCGAGGTGCCGCTGGCGGCCAGCTGGACCGGCCCCTCGGATCGCTCGGTGACCGGGCTGCCGTTCTTCGGCGCCCTGCCGGGGCACGCCAATATCGTCTATGGCTTCGGCTACTCGGGGAATGGCGTGGGGCCGACGCGGATGGGCGCCAAGCTGCTCAGTGCCCTGGTGCTGGAACAGGACAACGCCTGGAGTCGCTCGCCGCTGGCCGGGGGGCCGCTGGGCCGCTTCCCGCCGGAGCCGGCGCGCTACCTAGGCTCGCTGATGGTGCGCAACGCCATTCGCCGCAAGGAGCGCGCCGAGGACCGAGAGCACCGGCCGCGGCCCTGGGACGACTGGCTGGCCGGCTTCGCCGCGGCGGCGGGCAAGTCCGACAAGCTCGCCTCGTGAGCCCCCTGGCGCTGGGCCTGGTGCTGCTGTCGGTGTGCCTGCATGCCGGCTGGAACCTGCTCGGCAAGCGGCGCACGCCGTCGCTGGCCTTCTTCGTGCTGGCCATGGGCAGCGGCGCCCTGGTGCTCTCGCCGCTGCTGTGGCTGGGCCCGCCGCCGACGCGGCTGCCGGCGGCCTTCTGGGGCTGGCTGGCCGCCTCGGGGCTGTGCCAGATGCTCTATATGGGCGGCCTGGCCTGGGCCTATGCCCGGGGCGAGGTCAGCGTGCTCTATCCCATCGCCCGGGCCCTGCCGGTGGTGCTGGTGCCCCTGGTCTCGCTGGGCCTGCTGGGCAGTCGCGCCCTGACGCCCCTGGACCTGGTCGGCATGGGGGGGATCCTGATCGGGGCCCTGTGCCTGCCGCTGGCGGGTCCCCGGGGCTGGCGGGCGTCGAGCTATCTGACCCCGGCGCTGGGCTTCGCCCTGCTGGCGGCGGTGGCCACCGCCGGCTATTCGCTGATCGACAAGCAGGCCCTGGCGCTGATGCTCGCCGCCGGCCACACCAGCCTGACCGCCGGGGCCACCTTCATGGTGCTCCAGGCGCTGATGACCCTGGCCTGGGGCCTGCCGACGGTGCTGCTCGGCGTGGTGTGGCTGGGCGAGCGCGCGGCGCCGATCAAGTGGTTCGGCACCGCGCTGATGCTGGTCGGGCTATGGACGGTGGCGCTGCCCTGAGTCGCTGTGCCGCTGGGCCTCGATCAGGCGCCGCAGCCGCGGCGCGAAGTAGGCGAAGTCCGGCGTCTGGCGGCCGGCTTCCTTGCCGGCATCGTCCAGCAGGCGCACCTTGAGGATCGCCTCCAGGTGGGGGTGGCGGGCGAAGTCCGCCGCCTCCTCGGCGTTCATGGGGCCGCCCTGCAGGCGCAGGGAGTGCTGCGAGGCCTTGGACAGGGTGTCGACATAGGTCGGGTCGACCGCGCAGAGGTAGCGCTTGGCGGCCACGTGCTCGCGAATGCAGGCGACCACCGCCGGCGGCAGGTACGCCTCCACCAGGGCGGCGCCGGTGCTCTCGTGACAGCGATCCTCGGTGTCGGTCAGGGCGAAGGTGCCGCGATCCCCGGCGAAATGGCCGATATCGTGGAGGAGGGCGCCGACGATGATCTCGTCGCTCTCGCCCTGCTGTTCGGCCAGCCAGGCCCCCTGCAGCATATGCTCGGCCATGGTGACCGCCTCGCCCAGGTAGCTCTTGGCGCCCTGCTCGGCGAACAGCGCACCGATCGACGCGACGAGGGTATCCGGTGTCGTGGTCATGCGGCACCTCCGGTGGTGGCGGCTTCCAGGCAGGCGAGGGTAGAGAGCAGGCCGTCGCGCTCGGCGTAGCAGCCCTGCAACCAGCGCGATCCCTCGCCGGAGTAGCCGGTGCGCGCGTGCAGCACCCGGGTATTGTCGACCAGGAAGGCCTCGCCGGGCGCCAGTTTGAAGGTCACGCCCATCTCGGGGGACTCGAGGAGCTCGCCGAGGCGGCGATAGGCGGCGTAGTAGGCGGCCATGTCGGCGAAGGGGATGTCGGTGAAGGGCGCCGCGGAGCGGTTGTTGAAGCGAATAGCGATCAATTCGCCATCCGGGGCCAACTCGATCATCGGGCGCCGGGCCTGGAGGCAGACGTCGCCGAGGCCGCGGTACTCGAAGCGGGCGCAGTAGCCGGCCAGCAGCTCGAAGCCGCGGGGATCCTCCTCGCGCAGGCGCTGGGCGGCGCGGAAGCCGTCCACTACCCGGTTGTCGCCGCCGGCCGCGGAGTTCTCCAGGCAGTAGAGCAGCTGCAGGGTCGGCGCCGGATCCCGGTAGGGGTTGTCGGTGTGGGCCGGCAGGCCGAGGCCGGTGAAGGCCAGGTTGGTCGGGGCGATCTCGTTGCGCACCTCGAAGTAGCGTCCGTAGTTGGTCTCCCGGGTGAAGCCGAACTGGGCCACCACCTCGAGCAGGGCGCCATCCTCGACCGGGCCGCCCGTGAGCTTGCCGATGCCGTAGCGGCGAATGTCGGCGAGCCACCGGCGCTTGACGGCGGCGTCGCGGCCCAGCGCCGTGATATCGGCGCTGGGCAGGCGCTCGGCCAGCGAGGCGTCCCAGGTCTCTCGATGCGCATCGAGCCAGCCGCGCAGGCGCGGCGGCTCGCGATCGTAGGCATGTTGCCAGAGCCAGGCGGCGTCGTAGGCGAATTCGCGGCCCTCCGGGGCCATGCTGACGATCAGGCGACCCGCCTCGACCCGCGCCGTGCTGAGGCGCAGGGCGGCGGGGATATCGGCCAGGGCGATCAGTCGCTGGCCATTGTCCGGCGAGCGGGTGGCGGCGTCCTGCGCGTTGTCGCGCAGCCAGATGGCGTGGAAGCGTCGCCGTATGCCCTGACGAAAGGTCAGGAGGACGGCGTCACCGTCCTCGATCACGTCGGCGGTCTCTAGCATGGGGCTCTCCAGCATGGGGCTCTCCAGTGAGGGAATGCCCGGTCATTTGACGTTCGCCGTGACATAAGAACAATCAATGGTTTTTAGGATGAGAGGGTCAAAAAACTTATGGCTAAATCCACTGCCCTGCTGCCCTCCCTGGAGTGGGTCCGGGTCTTCGAGGCGGCGGCGCGCCTGGGCAGCTTCACCGCCGCCGCCGAGGAGCTGGGACTGACTCAGGCCGCCGTCAGCCAGCGGATTCGCCACCTGGAGGAGCGCCTGGGGGTGGCGCTGTTCGAGCGTCGGGCCCGGGGGGTGGTCCTCTCGGTCCAGGGCGAGGCCTGGCTGCCCCATGTGCAGCAGGCCATCGAGCGCCTGACCCGGAGTGCCGACAGCCTCTTCGCGGCGCCGCGGAGTCGCCTCGGCCTGATGGCCTCGGCGTCGCTGCTCGAGCTCTGGGTGATCCCGCGATTGGCCGCGCTGCGCGCCCGGTTGCCCGGTCGGCAGCTGGTGCTTTCGACCATGCATCGCTGGCCCGACTATGCCCAGGCCGAGGCCGACCTGGAGATCCGTTTCGGCGACGGCGACTGGCCCGGCCGCGAGGCCCACCGCCTGTTCGGCGAGGTACTGACGCCCATGGCGGCCCCCGGGCTGTTGGCTTCCGACGGCGAGTGGCGAGGCCTGCCGCGGATCGCCGTGGCCGGGCCGCGGCTGGGCTGGCGGGAGTGGGAGCGGTGCCTGGGAGAGGCCCCGGGGCCGGCGCCTGCGCTGCGCCTGGATACCTTCGTCCAGGCCCTGCGCGCCGCCGAGGCGGGGGCGGGGGTGCTGCTGGGGTCGCTGCCGCTGTGCCAGGCGGCGCTGGACGAGGGCCGCCTGTGCCGCCTGAGCCCAGCCGAGTTGCCCATGGCCGAGGGCTACTGGTTGACGCGCCCCGCCGAGGGGGCCGCCGATCGGGAGTTCGCGCGGGTCCGGGAGGTCTTGCGCGGCGCTGCCGGATAGGCGAGCCGCGGGAGTGATGGAGTGTGGCTTTTTTTCAACGTTAGTTGCCATACAATATGGCGGTGATCAAAATAATCCACCGGGCCGGGAGTCTCGTCCGGTCTTCCTCGCAAGGACACGCCATGTCATCCACCTCCGTCTTTTCCAAGTTCGCCGCCGGCCTGGCCGGTGCCGCCCTGCTCAGCGCCGCCTTCTCGGCTCAGGCCCGCGAGCTCTCCATCTCCACCGTGCTCTCCGACGCCTTCCCCTGGGGCCAGGCCGCCGAGAAGTGGGCCGAGCTGGTGGAGGAGCGCAGCGAGGGGCGCCTCACCATGCGGGTCTATCCCAACGCCCAGCTGGTGGCCGGCGACCAGACCCGCGAGTTCTCCGCCATGCGCTCGGGGCTGATCGATGCCGCCGTGGGCTCCACCATCAACTGGTCGCCCCAGGTGCCGGAGCTCAACCTCTTCTCGCTGCCCTTCCTGCTGCCCGACGAGGCGGCGGTGGATGCGGTCACCGGCGGGGCGGCCGGGGAAACGATCTTCGCGGCCATCGAGTCCCGGGACGTGGTGCCCCTGGCCTGGGGCGAGAACGGCTTCCGCCAGCTCTCCAACTCCCGTGGCGCCATCGCCGCCCCGGAGGACCTGGAAGGCCTGAAGATCCGCGTGGTGGGGTCGCCGCTCTTCCAGGACACCTTCAGCGCCCTGGGGGCCGATCCCACCCAGATGAGCTGGACCGACGCCCAGCCGGCGCTGACCACCGGCGCGGTGGACGGCCAGGAGAACCCGCTGTCGGTGTTCGACGTGGCGCGCATCGACCAGGTGGGCCAGGACCACCTGACCCTGTGGAACTACATGAACGATCCGCTGATCTTCGCCGTGAACCGCCGGGTCTGGGAGTCGCTGGACGAGGCGGATCAGGCGATCCTGCGCGAGGCCGCGGTGGATGCCGGCGAGTGGGAGATCGCCATGACCCGCGAGCAGGAGGCCGAGCGCCTGGCCGCCATCCGCGAACGGGGCGTCGAGGTCACCGAGCTGAGCGAGGCCCAGTACCAGGCCTTCGTCGAGGCCACCGAGAGCGTCCACCAGGAGTGGGTGCCCCAGGTCGGCGAGGCGCTGGTGGAGGCCGCGCGTCAGGCCGTCGAGGCGCGCTGAGTCGCCCCCCTTTTCCTACCCTGAATGTCGGCCGGCCCCTGGGCCGGCCTTTTGCATGAGGTCGTCATGAAACCTTCCCTCGATGCGCGGCCGGAACGCTGGCTGGCGTCCCTGGCCCTGGTGATCATCGCCCTGATCAGCCTGGCCAACGTGGTCACCCGCTACCTCAGCGGTGGCTCCCTGGCCTTCACCGAGGAGTTTTCGGTGTTCCTGCTGGTGGTCCTGACCTTCGGCGGCGCCGCGGTGGCGCTGCGCCGTAACGGCCATATTCGTATCGGCCTGCTGGAGCGGGCCCTGCCGTGGGGCCCGCGCCGGGTCCTGATCCTCCTGCAATGGGCCTGTGCCGTCACGCTGCTGGGGCTGATCACCTGGTTCGGCGCCAAGCTGGCCTGGCAGGAGTATCAGTGGCGGTCGCTGTCGCCGGGACTCGGCCTGCCCCAGTGGTGGTATATCGTCTGGTTGCCGCTGCTCTCGGCGGCGATGCTGGTCCGCCAGACCCAGCAGACCCTGGACCGCCTGCGCGGGAGGCTCGACGATGAGTCCTGATCTGTGGATGCTGCTGGCCTTCGCCGGCCTGTTGATCGCCGGGGTGCCGGTGGCCTTCTCCCTGGGCCTGGCCGGGGCCGTGGGTATCTTGAGCGGCCTGCCGCCGATGATGCTGGCGACCCTCGGCACCAACACCTACAACAGCATCGCCAAGTACCCGCTGATCGCCATCCCGCTGTTTATCCTCACCGGCCTGATCTTCGAGCGTTCCGGGGTGGCGCTGCGCCTGGTGCGCTTCGCCCAGGCGCTGATCGGTCCCCGTCACGGCGGCCTGGCCCTGGTGGCGGTGCTGGTGTGCATGATCATGGGCGGCATGAGCGGCTCGGGGCCGGCGGATGCCGCCGCCGTGGCCATGGTGATGCTGCCCAGCATGACCAAGGCGGGCTACCCGAAACCCTTCTCGGCGACCCTGATCGCCGCCTCGGCCTCCACGGCGATCCTGATCCCGCCCTCGGTGGCGCTGATTCTCTACTCCATCGTGGTGCCCGGGGTCGACCTGCGCGCGCTCTTCGCCGCCGGGCTCTTCCCCGGCATCCTCGCCGGCCTGGCGCTGCTGGTGCCGGCGCTGCTGGTGGCGAAGCGCTTCGGCTGGGAAGGGGGCGACGCGGCGCAGGGCGCCGAGCGGCTGCGGGTGGGGGAGACCTTCAAGCAGGCGCTGCCGGCGCTGTTCGCCCCGGTGCTGATCCTCGGCGGGCTGCGTTCGGGCCTCTTCACCCCCACCGAGGCCGCCGTGGTGGCGGTGGCCTATGGGGTGGTGATCGGCCTCTTCGTGACCCGCGAGCTCGGCTGGCGCGACCTCTGGGCACTGTTCGGCGAGGCGGCGGCGATCTCCGGGGTGGTGATGCTGATCATCGCCCTGGCCGGCATCTTCGCCTGGGCCGGCACCATGCTCGGCACCTTCCGCGGCCTGGCCGAATGGATCATCGCCCTCACCGACAACGGGGTGCTGCTGCTGATCCTGATCATGCTGGCGGTGCTGGCCGCCGGCATGCTGCTGGACGCCATCTCCATCTACCTGATCCTGATGCCGGTGCTGATCCCGGTGATGCAGCACTTCGAATGGAATCCGGTGTGGTTCGGCATCCTGCTGGCGATGAATATCGCCATCGGCCAGTTCACCCCGCCGGTGGCGGTCAACCTGATGGTGACCACCGAGGTGGCCAGGATCCGCCTGGAGCAGACCGTCGGCTGGGCGCTGCTCTTCGTGGCGGCCATGGGCGCTGCCCTGGCGCTCGTCGCGATCTTTCCTGAGATCGCCCTCTGGCTGCCGCGGGTGCTGGGTTATAACGTCGGCTAAGGCCAAGAGTCGCGCCTCTTGTTCCGGCCGAGATCGCCCTCTGGCTGCCGCGGGTGCTGGGTTATAACGTCGGCTAAGTAGCAAGAAGCAAGAAGCAAGAAGCAAGGGCCATGATAGGGGGCCTTGGGTGCTGCGGGTTGAACTGGCGCCCCGCGCCCCCCACCTTTAAGGCATCGCCCACTTTCCCACCCCGGAGTTGAGATGACTTCCACCGTACTGATCACCGGCGCCAATCGCGGCGTCGGCCTGGCCCTGGCCCGCCATTATCACGCCGCCGGCTGGGCGGTGATCGGGGTCTGCCGCAGCGGCGGCGAGGCGGCCGCCGAACTCGCCGAGATCGCCGAGACGCTGATCGAGGGCATCGACGTGACCCGTCCCGAGGACGTGGCCCGGCTGCAGCGGGAGCTGGTGGGACGCCGCCTGGACCTGCTGATCAACAACGCCGGCCTGCTCAAGGACGAGGCGCTGGGGGAGATCGACTTCGACTCGATTCGCGAGCAGATGGAGATCAACGCCTACGCGCCGCTGCGGGTCACCGAGGCGTTGCTGGGCAACCTGGGCGAGGGCGCCAAGGTCGCCAATATCACCAGCCGCATGGGCTCCATCGCCGACAATGACTCCGGTGGTCGCTACGGCTATCGCGCCTCCAAGGCGGCCCTCAACGCCTTCGGCAAGTCCCTGGCGGTGGACCTCAAGCCCCGCGGCATCGCCGTGGCCCAGATCCACCCGGGCTACGTGAAGACCCGCATGGTCAACTTCGGCGGCCTGATCGACGCCGAGGAGGCCGCCGCCGGCATCGCCCAACGCATCGAGGAACTCACCCTGCGCACCAGTGGCGGCTTCTGGCACAGCAGCGGCGAGGCACTGCCCTGGTAGCGGCCCTCCCTGACCTTGACAAGGAGGCGGGGAGGCTCGACTCCTGCCAGCCAGCCACGAGGCCAACTGCTACCATGGCGCCATGATGCCGCTACCCATCGCCCCCCTGAGCGATCCCCGCTACTACCTGGCCAACTTCCGTGCCGCCCTGGACTGGGTGGTGGCGCGTTACGACGACCTGCTGAGGGACGAGGAGCGCGATTTCCTGGCCCGCTTCGCCGCCCTGCCCGAGGCCGCCCAGGCGTTGCTGGTGCGCCTGGTGATGCGTCGCGGCGAGCACTTTCGCACCTCGCGGCTCGAGTATGCCGAGATCGGCGAGACCGACGCCGCCCTGGCGCCCTTGATCGCCTCGGGCCTGGTGGAGGCGGACCCGGTGCTCGGCGTCGAGGAGCTGTGCCGGCAGCTGCGCCTGGCGGAGCTGCGCCAGGCCTTGGCGGAGGCGCTCGCCGAGGCGGGGCTGGGCCGGGCCACCAAGGGCGAGCTGACGACGCGACTCCCGGCACTGATGCCGGCGCTGGGGCGCTACTCCGCCTGGTGGCCCCAGGCCCCGGATCGACTGGTGCGCCTCACGGCGATGGCGACCTGTGAGCGGCTACGCTTGATGTTCTTCGGCAACCTGCGCCAGGACTGGTCGGAGTTCGTGCTGACGGAGCTGGGCCATCAGCGCTTCGAGACGGTGCCCTTCGGGCCCGAGTCCCGGGCCTTTCGGCACCCGGAGGAGCTGGATGCCTACCTGGCCCTGGATGCGCTGGGGGAGCGATTGGCGGTGGGGGAGGCGGTGAGCGACCTGGCCGATGCCCTGTTCGCGAGCCTGCCCGCGCCCGCGGCCAATCCCTGGCTGGCGGCCCGGCGCCGCCGCCTGGCCCTGCGCCTGGGGCGGGAGGCCGAACGCCAGGGCGAGGCCGCGCTGGCCCTCGACCTCTATGCCCAGGGCGGCGAGGACGAGGCCCTGGTGCGTCGGCTGCGCCTGCTGGAGCGTCTCGGCGAGCATCGGCGCGCCCTGGATCTGGCGCGGCCCGCCCTGGACGCCCCGGCCAGCGAGGCCCAGCGCCAGGCCCTGACGCGGCTGGTGCCGCGCCTCGAGAAGCGCCTGGGCCTGGCGGTGACGCCGGCGCCGACCGAGCCCGCCCCCGAGCGATTGACCCTGACCCTGCCCCAGGCGGCCGGCGGGGTGGAGCGGGCGGTGGCCGAGCACCTCGCCACCCCCGAGGCGCCGGTGCGCTACGTGGAGAACGGCCTGCTCACCGGGCTGTTCGGCCTGCTCTGCTGGGAGGCGATCTTCGCGCCCCTGCCCGGGGCCTTCTTTCACCCCTTCCAGGGCGGTCCCGCCGACCTCTACCGCCCCGACTTCGTGAGCCGACGCCGGGCGCGCTTCGACGCCTGCCTGGCGCGCCTGGACAACGGCGACTATCGGCAGGCGATCCGCGCCACCTGGGCGGCCAAGCACGGCCTGGCCTCGCCCTTCGTGGCCTGGGAGCTATTGGATCGGGAGCTCCTCGAGCTGGCCCTGGCGAGCCTGCCGCCGGCCCATCTGCGCGCCTGCTTCGAGCGCCTGCTGGCGGATCTCAAGGCCAACCGGGCCGGCCTCCCGGACCTGATCCAGTGCTTCCCCGAGCGCGGCGACTACCGGTTGATCGAGGTCAAGGGACCGGGGGATCGCCTCCAGGACAACCAGCGCCGCTGGCTCGCCTTCTTCCATGAGCGGGGCATTCCCGCGGCGGTGTGTCGGGTGCGCTGGGCATGAGTGACGAGCCGCTGACCTATCGGGTGGCGGTGCGGGCGCTATGCGACTTCACCGCCCCGCGCGGCGACCTGGACCATCGTTTCACCCCGGCGCCCAGCGCCCGGGAGGGCATCGCCGGCCATGCCCGGGTGGTGGCTCGCCGCGGCGCCGACTATCGTGCCGAGCTGCCCCTGGCGGGCGAGTTTCGCGAGGCGGGGATGTGCCTGGTGGTACGCGGTCGCGCCGACGGCTATGCCCCCGGGGAGGCCTGCCTCGAGGAGATCAAGACCCATCGCGGCGACCTGAGCCGTCAGGCCGCCAACCAGCGTGCCCTGCACTGGGCCCAGGCGCGCACCTACGGGGCCCTGTTGTGTCGCGCCGAGGGGCTGACCCGGGTGACGATTCGCCTGGTCTACCTGGAGATCACCAGCGGCGAGGAGACCCGCCTCGACGAGAGCGTGGCGGCCGCCGAGCTGGAGGCGGAGTTCGTCGCCCGCTGCCGCGACTTCCTGGCCTGGGCGCGCCAGGACTCGGCCCACCGCCGTGCCCGGGACGCCGCCCTGACCCGGCTGCATTTTCCCCATGCGGCGTTCCGCCCCGGGCAGCGGGCCCTGGCCGAGGCCGCCTACAAGGCCGCCGCCACCGGCCGCTGCCTGCTGGCCCAGGCCCCCACCGGCATCGGCAAGACCCTGGGCACCCTCTTCCCGCTGCTCAGCGCCATGCCCCGTCAGGGCCTGGATCGCCTGGCCTTCCTGACCATGAAGACCCCGGGGCGGCGCCTGGCCCTGGATGCCCTGGCCAGCCTGGGCGCCGCCACGCAGGCACTCCCGCTGCGGGTGCTGGAGCTGATCGCCCGGGACAAGGCCTGCGAGTATCCGGGCACCCCCTGCCAGGGCGAGGCCTGCCCCTTGGCCGAGGGCTTCTATGATCGCCTGCCGGCGGCGCGCCGGGCGGCGGTGGCTCGGGGCTGGCTGGATCGCCAGGCGCTTCGCGAGCTGGCCCTGGCCCACCGGGTCTGTCCCTACTACCTGGGTCAGGAGCTGGCCCGCTGGTGCGATGTGATCGTCGGCGACGTCAACCACTACTTCGACGAGACGGCGCTGCTGCATGGCCTGGCCCAGGCGGATGGCTGGCGCCTGGGGCTCTTGGTCGACGAGGCCCATAACCTGGTGGGCCGCGCCCGGGGCATGTACAGCGCCGAGCTGGATCAGGCGCGGCTCAATCGTCTCAAGCGAGACGCGCCCGGGATGCTCAAGCCGCCCCTGGCGCGCTTGAGCCGCCAGTGGCAGGCCCTGGTGCGGGAGAGCGGCCTCGAGGAAGGCTCGCCGCGGCGCCCCGCCTACGCGGTCCTCGAGGGGCTGCCCGGCGGCCTGCTGGGGGCCCTGCAGGGGCTGGTGACGCGTCTCGGCGACTACCTGGTGGAGCATCCCGGCCAGGGGGAGTGGCAGGAGCTGCTCTTCGAGGCCCTGGCCTTCGGTCGCCTGGCGGAGCGCTTCGGCGACCACTCCCTGTGCGACCTGGCGCGCCGCGGCCGGGGCAAGGCGCGGCTGGGGCTGCGCAACCTGGTGCCGGCGGATTTCCTGGCGCCGCGCTTCGCCGCCGCCCACTGCGCGGTGCTCTTCTCGGCGACCCTGAGCCCCGCCGCCTATCACCGCGACCTGCTGGGGCTGCCCTCGGGAAGCGTCTGGCAGACGGTGCCCGCCCCCTTTCGCGCCGAGCAGCTCGAGGTGCGGGTGCGTAGCGATATCTCCACCCGCCTGGCGGATCGTCCCGCTTCCCTGGGGCCCATCGTCGCCACCTTGGCCGACCAGTACCGGCGCCGCCCGGGGCACTACCTGGCCTTCTTCAGCAGCTTCGCCTACCTGGAGGCGGCCCGGGAGGCACTGGCCACGGCGCATCCCGAGATTCCCCAGCGCCACCAGGCCCGCGGCATGGACGAGGCGGCCCGGGAGGCCTTCCTGGCGGGTTTCGCGCCCGGGGGCCGGGGCATCGGCTTCGCGGTGCTGGGTGGGGCCTTCGGCGAGGGTATCGACCTGCCCGGGGAGCGGCTGATCGGCGCCTTTATCGCTACCCTGGGCCTGCCGCCCTCGGACCCCTTCCAGGAGGCGCTGCGCGCCCGGCTCCAGGCGCGCTTCGGGTGCGGCTACGACTACGCCTACCGGATTCCCGGCCTGACCAAGGTGGTGCAGGCCGCCGGTCGGGTGATCCGCGGTCCCGAGGACGAGGGCGTGGTGGTGCTGATGGACGAGCGCTTCGCCCGCCCGGAAGTGCGGGCCCTGCTGCCCGAGTGGTGGGGACAGCGATGAGGGAAGAGGGAAGCGCTTCCGCACCTGGCGTCGGCTGCTTTCGCTTGCGGCTCGTTTAGCCGACCTACTGGCTTAGGCGACGCTTCCAGTTGCCCCGGTGCTCCCGCTGGCAGGCTTCCTCGCTGTCGAAGTGCACCTGGCGGCGCAGCGCCGCGGGCTTGATGGCGGCGGCGGCCAGCTTGGCCTGGAGCAGCTGGCAGAGGTAGTCGTCCTCCCGGGCCTCCCGGGCCCGGCTCAGGGCGTCGTCGCTGTCGAAGACGCAGACGATGCGCAGGCTGTCGGGGAAGCGGCGATAGTCGGCCAGATGGGTCAGCCAGCGAAAGCCCGGCACGCTCTCCAGGGCCAGTTCGCAGACCTCCATCAGGGCGCCGCGCAAGCGGTT
The DNA here is from genome assembly GCF_023708045.1 of Halomonas sp. NCCP-2165. Taxonomy (NCBI): domain Bacteria; kingdom Pseudomonadati; phylum Pseudomonadota; class Gammaproteobacteria; order Oceanospirillales; family Halomonadaceae; genus Halomonas; species Halomonas sp. NCCP-2165. The sequence goes on along the minus strand of NZ_BRCY01000003.1, from coordinate 13,650 downwards.
GTCGAGCTGTTTATCGCTTTTTCGCATGGGGGCCTCCGGCGGGGGTGGCGATCTCCTCGTCGGCCTCGAAGAGGCTCTCCAGCTCCCGGGCCGCCTCCTGGACCGTCTGAATATATTGGCTCTCGTTGCCGAATACCTCCAGCTGGCGCAGCAGGGTCTGCTCGTCGTGCTCGCGGAAGGTGGCCACGCCGTGGTCGGCCTGCTCCGGGGGCAGGCCGAGGGCGACCAGCACCTCGCGGGTCAGCTCCAGGCTGGCGGGGAGCATCTCGCGGACCAGGTCATGGATGCCGGCGCGCATCAAGAGATGGGCGTGGTAGCGGTTGCGGGCCCGGGCGAAGATGCGCAGCCGGGGGAAGCGCCGCCGGACCCGCTCGGCGATGCGCATGGAGGCCTCGATATCGTCCATGGCCAGCACCAGGACGCGGGCCTTGTCGGCGCCGGCGGCGGCCATCAGGTCGAGGCGGGCGGCGTCGCCGTAGTAGACCTTGTTGCCGTAACGGCGCACGAAATCGACCTGCTCGGCATTGATATCCAGCACCGTATAGGGGATCTGCAGGCCCTGGAGCACCCGGCCGAGGATCTGCCCGAAGCGCCCGAAGCCGGCGATGATCACCTGGGGGGCGTCGTCCTCGGGGGTATCGTAGCCGGGCCGCTTCCTGGACTTGGCGAAGCGCGGCCGCAGCCAGCGGGCATAGCCGCCGTAGAGCAGCGGGGTGGTGGCCATGGAGAGCGAGATCACCAGCACCAGCAGCTCGGTGAGCTCGCGGTCGAGCAGGGCCGCCGTGGCGGCGGCGGTGAGCAGCACGAAGGCGAACTCGCCGCCCTGGGAGAGCAGCACCCCGAGCCCGGTGGCCTCCTTCCAGGAGCCGCCATAGAGGCGGCTGGCCAGTACCAGGCTGGTGCCCTTGAGCAGCAGCAGCCCCAGGGTCAGGCCCAGCACCGTCAGCGGCATCTCCGCCAGTAGGCCGATCTGCGCCATCATCCCCACCGCCATGAAGAAGAGCCCCAGCAGCAGGCCGCGGAAGGGTTCGATATCCGCCTCGATGCTGTGGCGATACTCGGAATCCGCCAGAAGTACCCCGGCGATAAAGGCGCCGAGGGCCATGGAGAGGCCGGCCAGCTCCATCAGCAGGGCGGCGCCGATCACCACCAGCAGGGTGGTCGCGGTGAAGACCTGACGACTGCGGGTGCGGGCGGCCAGGTGAAAGAGCGGGCGCAGCAGGTAGCGCCCGCCGAGGATCAGCCCCAGGAAGGCGCCCAGGGCCAGGGCCGCCTCCTTGACCAGCACCTCGGGGCCCGCCGCCAGCAGCGAGCCGGCGGCGAGGATGGGAATGGCCGCCAGCACCGGGATCGCCGCCAGGTCCTGGAACAGCAGCAGGGCGAAGCCGTGGCGGCCCTGGCGGGTGGCCAGCTCCTTGCGCTCGCCTAGCAGTTGCAGCACCAGGGGCGTGGAGCAGAGCCCCAGGCTGAAGCCCACCACCAGGGCCGCCAGGGGCGATAGCCCCAGCCACCAGGCCGCCAGGGCCAGGGTGGCGGTGGTCAGGGTCACCTGCAGGCTGCCGAAGCCGAACACCGCCCGGCGCATGACCCGGAGGCGCGCCGGCTTGAGCTCCAGGCCGATCACGAAGAGCAGGAAGACGATACCCACCTGGGAGAACTGCAGCACCCCCTCGGCGTCCGGCACCAGCCCCAGCATCGAGGGGCCGATGATCACCCCCGCCACCAGGTAGCCCAGCACCTCGCCGAGCCCCAGGGCCTTGAACAGCGGTACCATCAGCACGGCGGCGGCGAGGAAGATGGCGGCATTGAGCAGCAGGTCGACGGCCAAGGTCTGGGGCTCCGGTGGTGGTGAGTCGAGGGGATGATAATGGCGGCCGGGGCCGGGATTGCCAAGCCGGGGGCGGAGCGCGATTGTGCCGGATACCGAAAGCGTGCTACTTCTGGGGCTTCACAAGCGCCCACGAAGGAGTGTGACCATGGGGATCGAAGTGGCTGGCCTGTTCGGGCTGATCTGGCTGATCATCGTTATCTGGGCCATCGTCAAGGTGGCCAAGAGCGGCGCGGGGCCGGTGGTCAAGCTGTTGTGGATCCTGATCCTGCTGTTCTTCCCATTGATCGGCCTGATCGCCTGGCTGCTACTGGGACCCAAGGGGTAGCGCCGGCGAGGTAACGTCAGCGGCGGGCGGGCCTTCGGGTCCGCCCGCGGCGTTTCGAGCCTCAGCCGTAGCGGGCCAACTGGGCCGCCATCAGGGCCTCGATCTCCGCCACCGTCGCCGGGTCGTAGGCGCTCAGGCCCAGGCGACGCAGCAGCGGCTCGCGGCCCACCAGGAAGAAGATGATCTGGCCCACCAGGGTATGGGTCTCGAGGATCACCCCGCGGTCGTCGGGGTGACGCCCGCTCAGGGTGGCGATCAGGGTGCTCAGGGTCATCTGGATGGGGGCGAAGGCCCGGGCCTGGAGCAGCTCGAAGGCCTCGCCGGGGGCGACCTGCTCGCGGATCACCAGCAGCAGCCACTGGCGGCAGTCGTCGTCCTCGGTGAAGGTGTGCACCATGCGTGAGACCAGGGCGCGCAGGGCCGCGAGGGCCCCCGCCCGATCCGTGGGGGCGGGCAGCGGTGGCGGGGCCAGGCGCCGCTTCAGCTCGTCGGCGATATGCGCCGCCGCCGCCAGGTAGAGGCCATGCTTGTTGGTGAAGTGGTAGGCGATGGAGCCGATATTGGCGTCGGCGGCCTCCGCCAGCTGGCGGGTGGTGGTGCCCTCGTAGCCCCGTTCGCCGAACTGGTGGATGGCGGCCCGCACCAGCCGTTCCCGGGTCTCGACGCTGGTCTGGCTCATGGCGCGCTCCTCCGCGGCGTCTTGCGGGTGTCGATGCCGAAGAACAGGGTATAGAGCACCGGCACCACGCCCAGACTCATGATAGTTCCTATCCCCAGGCCGAAGGCCATGGCGGCGGCCATGCCGTAGAACAGCGGGTCACGCCCGAGGATCAGCGGCAGGAAACCGAGGATGGTGGTGATGGCCGACATCAGGATCGGCCGCAGGCGCCGCGCCGAGGCGCGGATCACCGCGTCGCGGCCCGAGAACCGGGGATTCTGGCGCTCGATATCGATGCGGTCGATCAGCACGATGGCGTTATTGATGATGATGCCGGCCAGGCTGTAGATGCCCAGCAGCACCATGAAGCCGAAATCGGCCCGGGAGGCGAGCAGGCCCAGGGCCACCCCGACGATCACCAGGGGGATGGTGGCGACGATCACCAGGGGGCGCTTGAAGGAGTTGAACTGGGCCACCAGCAGCACGAAGATCAGGCCGATGCACAGCGGCAGGTTGGCCTGCAGCGCCGCCTGACCCTCCGCCGAATCGGTGACCACCCCATCGAACTCGATCCAGTGACCCGGCGGCAGGTCCGCCTCCAGCTCGCGCAGCGCCGGTTCCAGGCGCGGCACCATGTCCTCGGCGGTCAGGGTATCGTGACGCCCCTCCACGGTGATGGTGCGTACCAGGTTCTCCCGGTCGATGCGGTAGTAGCCGTTGTCGAGGCGGATCTCCGCGACCTGGTTGAGGGGCACGCCGGGGCCGGGCTCGCCCAGGGGGTAGACCGTCAGCGAGGCCAGTCGCTCCAGGCTGTGGCGCTGCTGATCGGCGTAGCGCAGCATTACCGGGATGATGTCGTCGCCCTCCCGGTAGTGGCTGAGGCGATAGCCGTCGATGGCCCCGGCCAGCGACTGGGCGATGTCCTCGGAGGTGATGCCGGCGTGGCGCGCCCGGGCCTGATCCACCGTGATGCGCAGCGAGGGAATGCGCGCCTCCCAGCTCTGGCGCACGTCGCGGCTGCCCGGCATGTCATGCAGCAGGGCCTCGATGTCCCGGGCGCCGGCGAAGAGCACCTCCCGGTCCGGGCCCTTGATCTGGACCTGCAGCAGGGTGCTGTCGGCGGGGCCGAGGAACATTCGCGTCACCTGGGGCGAGAGGTCGGGGTGGTGGCGGCCCAGGTAGTCCCGGGTGGCCCGGATCACCGCCGCGACCCGCTCGCGGTCGGCCACGTTGAGCACCATGAAGCCCTTGTTGGGGGCCGGGTCGATGGGCGTCAGCGAGAGCACGAAGCGTGGCCCGCCGAAGCCGGCATAGGCGGCCACCCCGGTGACGTCCGCGGCCAGGCCGGGGGCCTCGCCGAGCTCCCGGCTCAGCGCCTGGACCCGTCGGTCGGTGGCCCCCGCGGCGCTGTCCGAGGGGAAGTCGAGGGTCACCAGCACCTGATTGCGGTCCGAATCGGGGAAGAACTTCTGGGGCACCGCCTGCATCATGGCCAGCCCCGCCACCAGGGCCAGGCCCATCAGGCCGAGGAACAGCGCCCGGTGGTGCAGTACCCGCACCAGCAGCCGCCCATAGCGCCGCGATACCCAGTTGAAGGCCCGGTCGGAGAGGTTGGGGCTCGGCGCCGCCGTGGCCTCGCCGTCGGCGTCGCCGCGAGAAGGCGCCTTGAGGAAGCGATGGCAGAGGGCCGGGGTCAGCGTCAGCGACAGGAACCAGGAACTCAGCAGGGTGATGGCGATGACGATGGAGATGGAGCGGGTGTATTCGCCGGCGGCGTGGACGGCGAGCATCAGCGGCAGGAACACCAGGATGGTGGTGAGGCTGGACGACAGCAGCGGCAGGGCCAGCTCGCGGCCGGTCTGCTCCAGGGCCTGGTCGCGGTCCAGGCCCGCCTCCAGGCGGGTCTTGAAGTCCTCGGCGACGACGATGGCGTTGTCGACCAGCAGCCCCAGGGCGATCACCAGGGTCGCCAGGCTGGCGCGCTGCAGGCTGACCTCCATCAGCCCCATGATCGCCAGGGTGACCAGCATCACGGTGGGGATGATCGAGCCGACGATCAGCCCGGTGCGCAGGCCCAAAAAGAGAATCACCACCCCCAGCACGATGGCCAGGGTCTGGATCACGCTCTGGGTCACCCCGTAGACGGCGTTGGCCACCTGCTCGGGCTGAAAGGTCATGATCTCCAGCCGGTAGCCCGCCGGCAGGCTGGGGCGTACTGCCGCCAGGGTAGCCTGGACGGCCTCGCCGTAGTCCAGCACGTTGGCCCCGTCGAGCATCGAGAGGGCGAAGACGATGGCCGACTCGCCGTTGAAGTAGGCGCCGCGCTCGGCGGGGTCCCGATAGCCGCGGCGGATCTCGCCCAGGTCGCGCAGGCGCAGGGTGCCGCCCTCGGGCAGGCGCAGCTCGGCGTCTCCCAGGGCCGCCAGGTCGCGGAACTCGCCGCTCACCTCCAGGGCCAGGCGCTGCTCGCCCACCTCCATGACGCCGCCGGGGGGGAAGATATTGCGGCGCTGGATCTGCGCCGCCAGGTCCCCCGGGGTCAGGCCCAGCTCGGCGAGCCGCGCCTCGGCGATATCGATGAAGATGCGCTGCTCCTGAATGCCCAGCAGCTCCACCTTCTTGGTGCCCTCCACCCCGTAGAGCAGGGCGCGAACATGCTCGGCGATCTCCTGCTGGTCGGCCTGGGGGTAGTCCGGGGCGGTCAGGGCCACGGTGATCACCGCCACGTCGCCGAAGTCGGTGTTGATCACCGGGTCCCGGGTGCCCTCGGGCAGCCGCGGGCGAGCCGCGGCCACCTTGTGGTGCACCTCGTCCCAGATCTGCTCGAGATCGAAGTAGCGATCCTGAATCTGCACATGAATGATGGAGCGGCCGCGCAGGGAGGTGGAGCGCAGCTCCTTGATCTCGCCGATGGTACGGATGCTCTCCTCGAGGGTCTTGGTGATGTTCTCCTCCACCTGCTCCGCCGGCAGGCCGGGGAACTCGGTGGTGATCACCGCCTCGCGGACCAGGATCTCCGGGTCTTCCCGGGCCGGCAGGGTGAAGTAGCTGTAGACGCCGAGCAGCATGGCCAGCAGGGTGGACAGAAAGAGCACGGGGCGGCGGCGGTAGGCGATCTGGCTCAGGTTCATCAGTGGTAGCGCTCCGGTCCCTCGCCGAGCAGGCTGACCCGCTGGCCGTCACGGACGAACTCGGCGCCCCGGGCGACGAGGCGCTGGCCCGGGGCCAGGTCGCCGCGTACCCGGGCCCAGCCGTCGCCGAGGTCGATCACCTCCACCGCGACCCGCGTCAGGCGTGCCTGGTCCTCGATGCGCAGCACATGGGCCGCGCCGTTGTCGTCATACACCAGGGCGGTCAGGGGCACCGGCAGGCCGGCCTCGGCGTCGGCGCGCCGCGGGGTCAGCGCCACCTGGGCGGTCATTCCCGAGCGCAGTCCCGGGGGCGGCGACGCCAGGCTCAGGATCAGCGGGTAGTCGTTGGAGGAGCGTGGCTGGGTGCCCAGGTGGCGCAGGGTGGCGACGAGCTCCCGGTCGCCCAGGGCCGGTAGGGTGACGACATGGCGGGAGCCCACCGCCAGGGCGCCCACCAGGGTCTCCGGCACCCGGGTCTCCACCTCGAAGCCCTGCCGGTCGGAGATCACCTCGAGGATCGGCTGATTGGCGGTGACCCGCTCCCCCGGCTCCGCCCGGCGGGCGCCGACCGAGCCATCGAAGGGCGCCGTCAGGGTGGTCAGGGCCAGGTCGCGCTCGGCCAGGGCCAGGGCCGCCGCCGCGCTGGCCTGGCGGGACTCGGCGCTGGCCAGGGCGGCGCGCACGCTATCCAGGCGGGTGGCGCTGACATAGTCGCGCTCGGCCAACCGGGCATGGCGCCGGTAGTCCTGGCGCTTCTCCTCGAGCAGTGCCTCGGCCTCGCGCAGCTCGGCGCGGCGCTGCTCCGCCACCAGCCGGTAGCGCTCGTCCTCCAGGCGGGCCAGGGGCTCCCCGGCGCGGATGCGGTCGCCGGCCTCCACCTCGAGCCGGGCCAGCCGGCCGGGCAGCTCGAAGCTCAGGGTGCTGCGCTCGGCGGCACGTACCCGCCCGGTCAGGCGGGTGGCCGCGGCCCCGCTGTCGGGCTGGATCACATGCGCCTCCACCACCCGGGGCGACTCGGCGGGGGGAGCGGCCTCCGGCGAACAGCCCGTCAGCAGCCAGGGCAGGACGAGGGCGGCGATGGCCGCGAGGGGGATGGAACGTAGTGACATGGCGGCGATCCTCGATCGAGCCTGGCGACGGAGTCGTAAGCGTCCCGAGAGTGTATTAATCAAATGATTAAATCGCAACCGAGTCGGGGGCGAAGGGGGTACCGCAAACGCCGACGCCCCGGTCGTGGGACCGGGGCGTCGAGGAACAGGGAGGCTGGAGGGAGAGGTCAGCGGCGCGGCGGTGCCTTGTAGTGACCGGGCACGGTGACCCGCTCGCCGCTTGGCGAGTGGCGCACATGGGTGGGGACATAGACGCGCTTGATAATGCTCTTGGGCTCGCTCATCGCACTCTCCTCCGTCGTTATGCCTCTACCCTAGCAGCCGGGGCGGCGCCCTGTCCTTGACGGCGGTCAAGGCCTGGGTAGCGGGACCCGATAAGCGTGGCGGTTCGATCAGACTGCCGCGTCGACCTCCTGGCGCTCCATCAGGGGCAGGACCCGGTCTCGCGTCAGCGGCGCCAGCGGGAGTCGCTGGGCCTGTGCCGGGGTGACCCAGCACAGGGTGTCGATCTCCGCACCGGGTTGTGGCATTGCGTCCAGTTCCACCTGAAATAGATGGGCGTGCAGGCGGTGCCCCGGCTCGTTGGCGGCGGGGGCGAGATACTCGTCCAGGTAGCGCAACCGTCGCGGCAGGCATCCCAATTCCTCGTCCAGCTCCCGACGCAGTGCGGCCTCCGGTGTCTCTCCGGGTTCGATCTTGCCGCCGGCCTGCATAAACGCCCGAGTATCGCGCTTGCGCACCAGCAGCAATCGCCCCCGCTCGTCATGGATCAGGGCGGCAGCGACATAGAGGGTGGGTGGGGCGCTCGGCATCGACAGAGTCCTTCCTCAATGGCAGTGGTTCGAGCGGCGGGTAAAGCGGACCGGTGGACTATGTCGCTGCCCCGCTGCGGTACGTTCCGGAGCAGGGCGGACCCGCCAGCCTCGCGAGTTCGCCCAGACCTTGAGTTCTCGGTAATCGATCAAGGGATGCTCGTGGGCGTAAGAATGGGGCGAGAGGGAAGGAAAAGCGAAGGCGATATGGGTATAGCGGGCCAGGGCGTCCGGACCGGCATGGGCGGCCAGGGCACGCTCCAAGGCAGCCTGCCAGGCCCAGGAATCATCGGGAACCAGGGGCGGAGCAGCTTGCATGGTATTGCTCTCCAGGTTGAGGGGTAGATCCTTCTACCCCTTGGGTTGCAAGGATGGTCAGCACTTCTTCGGGAGAGGCTTGGGCTTCGAGCGATGGTGTGGTTTAACCGGCACCGTCTTAGGCCCAGGCTTCGGAGAAGTACGAGTCGGACGGCAAGTGGTCTTTGACTTGGCCATCGTTGTCGCCTCCATTTCTCTGGAGTGGCGCGACCAACTTGACCCTGGCTAGACTAGAAAGGACAATGCCTTTGCTTTGGTAGTTAGCCTACCCAGGCCGGCCCGAGGGGTGGTCACACGCCCTGCTGGTCAAGACGCTCGAAGTTGCCGCTTCGGGCGTCTTTTTTTCAAGTTTTTCAGGCTATTGTAGTATATCGCTTCCACGGGAGTCGCGAGATGTGGACTCTTGATAAAAAGTTTACAATGTCATGTCTCCCCCTGAATGCCGGGGTTCCTCGTGCATCTTGCCCCATCAAAACTATTGGGATATGAGAAAAGTGCCGGGAAAATGAGGCGATTGCCTTTTGGCTTTCGTGCGATGAGTTAACAATATGTTTTTTAACTACTACGACTGCGAATGTAATGCCTTGCTCTTTTACTAATGCAGCATCGAATTGCATGGCTGGCTAGCCTCCGTCATTGCACATTTCAGTGGTTGACTTGAGCAAGCATCACGACCAAAATCCTGGGTGCTAGTAGGTAGGCGATCAGCCTGCTCCAAGAGATGAGGGAAGTGCCACCTTCCCCTCTCCCGGGCCCAGGGCGTCAGTCCTGGGCCTTTTTTATTGGGCCCTACCTTGCAGGTAGAGCCCAAAGCCTTGCTAACTTAATCCCAGCTTAGCGCGCCGCCCACCTGGTACTCGGTGACCCGGGTCTCGAAGAAGTTCTTCTCCTTGCGCAGGTCGATGATCTCGCTCATCCACGGGAAGGGGTTCTTGGCGCCGGGGAACTGCTCCTTCAGGCCGATCTGGGCCAGGCGGCGGTTGCAGATGAAGTGCAGGTACTCCTCCATGATCGCCGCGTTCATGCCCAGCACGCCGCGGGGCATGGAGTCGCGGGCGTAGGCGATCTCCAGCTCGGTGCCCTCGAGGATCATCTGGGTGACCTCGTCCTGGAACTCGGCGGTCCACAGGTGCGGGTTCTCGATCTTGATCTGGTTGATCATGTCCACGCCGAAGTTCAGGTGCATGGACTCGTCGCGCAGGATGTACTGGAACTGCTCGGCGACGCCGGTCATCTTGTTGCGGCGCCCCATGGAGAGGATCTGGCTGAAGCCGCAGTAGAAGAAGATGCCTTCGGTGACGCAGTAGAAGGCGATCAGGTTGCGCAGCAGCTCCTGGTCGGTCTCCGGGGTACCGGTGTGGAAGTCCGGGCGCGACAGCGACTGGGTGTGCTTGAGGCTCCAGGCGGACTTGGCGGCCACCGAGGGCACTTCCCGGTACATGTTGAAGACCTCGCCCTCGTCCATGCCCAGGGACTCCACGCAGTACTGGTAGGCGTGGGTGTGGATGGCCTCCTCGAAGGCCTGGCGCAGCAGGTACTGGCGGCACTCGGGGTTGGTGATCAGGCGATAGACCGCCAGCACCAGGTTGTTGGCCACCAGGGAGTCGGCGGTGGAGAAGTAGCCGAGGCTGCGCATCACGATCAGCCGCTCGTCCTCGGTCAGGCCATCCTGGCTCTTCCACAGGGCGATATCGGCGTTCATGTTCACTTCCTGGGGCATCCAGTGGTTGGCGCTGCCGTCCAGGTACTTCTGCCAGGCCCACTCGTACTTGAAGGGCACCAGCTGGTTGAGGTCGGCGCGGGCATTGATCATGCGCTTCTGATCGACCTCGATGCGCGCCGCGCCCATCTCCAGCTCTTCGAGGCCGGCGGCCACGTCGAGATTCTCCAGGGACTGACGGGCCCGCGCCAGGCGGTCGCCCTCGGCGACCCGGTAGTCGCCATGGCTCTCGGCCACGGCGGGCTCGACCTCGGCGGAGGGCGCCGCCTGGGGCGCGGGCGCCGGGGCGGCCTTGGGTTGCTCGGCGACGGGGGTCTCGTCTTCGTGGAACTCGTCCCAGTTCAGCATCTGTCTCTCTCCCGGTGATTATTCCGGATAGCCTGCAGGAGCTCGGCCTCGATGGCGCCGTGGCGGGGCGCCTGTCGGCGCCCTTCGCGCGGTAAACCGCGCTCCTACAGGAAGGTCTCGAATGCCTGGAAGCGATCTTCTCTTACGGCTTCCAGCTTATGGCTTACGGCTTTACTGGCAGGCCTCGCAGCCCAGCTCGTCGATATCGCCCGCCGAGGGGGCCCGGGAGCCGCTGCCGCTCTGGCCCTGCAGGAAGTCCTCGATACCGCGGGGCTCGCTGGCCTCCGGCTTGGCCGACGGGGCCGGGGCGGCGCCGGAGGCGGTACCACTACCATTACTGACCGCGTTGAGCTTGCCGCGATCCACGGTGGACTTCTCCACCGAGGTGGCGCCCAGGGCGCGCAGGTAGTAGGTGGTCTTGAGGCCGCGGAACCAGGCCATGCGGTAGGTCACGTCGAGCTTCTTGCCGGAGACCCCCTGGATATAGAGGTTCAGCGACTGGGCCTGGTCGATCCACTTCTGGCGCCGGGCGGCGGCCTCCACCAGCCACTTGGGCTCCACCTCGAAGGCGGAGGCGTACTTGGCCTTGAGGTCGTCCGGGATGCGGTCGATGGGCTGCACGCTGCCGTCGTAGTACTTGAGGTCGTTGATCATCACCTCGTCCCACAGGCCGCGCTCCTTGAGGTCGTGGACCAGGTAGGCGTTGACCACGGTGAACTCGCCGGAGAGGTTCGACTTGACGAAGAGGTTCTGATAGGTCGGCTCGATGGACTGGGAGACGCCACAGATATTGGAGATGGTCGCGGTCGGGGCGATGGCCATCACGTTGGAGTTGCGCATGCCCTGGGCGGCGATCTTGTCGCGGATGCGGTCCCAGTCCTGGGTGGCGCTGGTGTCGATCTCGATGTACTTCTCGCCACGCTCCAGGCGCAGCTTCTCGATGGAGTCGATGGGCAGCACGCCCTGGCTCCACAGCGAGCCCTCGAAGCTCTCGTAGTGACCGCGCTCGGCGGCCAGGTCGCTGGAGGCCTCGATGGCGTGGTAGCTGACCAGCTCCATGGAGCGGTCGGCGAAGGTCACCGCGTCCTGGGAGGCGTAGGCGATGCCCTGCTTGTAGAGGGCATCCTGGAAGCCCATGATGCCCAGCCCCACCGGACGGTGCTTGAGGTTGGAGCGCTTGGCCTGGGGCACCGCGTAGTAGTTGATGTCGATGACGTTATCGAGCATGCGCACGGCGGTGCGTACGGTCCGCTGGAGCTTGGCGTCGTCGAGCTCGCCGTCCACCACGTGCTGGGCCAGGTTGATGGAGCCCAGGTTGCACACCGCGATCTCGTCGACGCTGGTGTTCAGGGTGATCTCGGTGCACAGGTTGGAGCTGTGGACCACGCCGGCATGCTGCTGGGGGCTGCGCAGGTTGCACGGATCCTTGAAGGTGATCCAGGGGTGGCCGGTCTCGAACAGCATGGAGAGCATCTTGCGCCACAGGTCCTTGGCCTTGACGCGCTTGAACAGCTTGAGCTGGCCGGTGCGGGTCATCTCCTCGTACTCGGCGTAGCGCTTCTCGAAGGCGGCGCCATAGAGGTCGTGGAGGTCCGGGCAGGTGGACGGTGAGAACAGGGTCCACTCCTGGTCGTCGAAGACCCGCTTCATGAACAGGTCCGGCACCCAGTTGGCGGTGTTCATGTCGTGGGTACGACGGCGGTCGTCACCGGTGTTCTTGCGCAGCTCGAGGAACTCCTCGATATCCAGGTGCCAGGTCTCCAGGTAGGCGCAGACCGCGCCCTTGCGCTTGCCGCCCTGGTTGACCGCCACGGCGGTGTCGTTGACCACCTTGAGGAAGGGCACCACGCCCTGGGACTTGCCGTTGGTGCCCTTGATGTAGGAGCCCAGGGCGCGCACCGGGGTCCAGTCGTTGCCCAGGCCGCCGGCCCACTTGGAGAGCAGGGCGTTGTCGCGGATGGCGCTGTAGATGCTGTCCAGGTCGTCGGGCACGGTGGTCAGGTAGCAGCTGGAGAGCTGGCTGCGCTGGGTGCCGGAGTTGAACAGGGTCGGAGTGGAGGCCATGTAATCGAAGCTGGAGAGCAGCTCGTAGAACTCGATGGCCCGCGCCTCGCGGTCGTCCTCGTTGAGCGCCAGGCCCATGGCCACGCGCATGAACATCACCTGGGGCAGCTCGTAGCGCACGTCATCCTTGTGGATGAAGTAGCGGTCATAGAGGGTCTGCAGGCCCAGGTAGGTGAAGGCGTTGTCGCGGCTGTGATCCAGGGCGTCGCCCAGGCGCTCCAGGTCGAACTCGGCGAGCTTGTCGTCGAGCTGCTCGAACTCGATGCCCTTGGCCACATAGGCCTTGAAGGCGGGCTTGTAGAGTTCGGCCATGTCGCTGTAGGTGGCGTCCTCGGCGATGCCCAGGAAGGAGAGCGCCTCGCGGCGCAGGCTGTCCTGCAGCAGGCGCGCGGTGACGTAGGTGTAGTTGGGCTCCTTCTCCACCAGGGTGCGGGCGGTCATCATCAGCGCCTGGGAGACGCCGTCGATGGTCACGCCGTCGTAGAGGTTCTTCAGGGAGTCCTCGACGATCTTGCCCGGCTCGACGTTGGCCAGGTCCTCGCAGGCGTCATGTACCAGGGTCTCGACGCGGCCCAGGTCCAGCGGCTGGCGGCTGCCGTCGGGCAGGGTGACATTGAGGGTCGGGTGGGGCTTCTCGATATCGCCGCCGGCGGCGGCCCGGGCTCGGGCGTGCTCCTCGCGGTAGAGCACATAGGCGCGGGCGACCTTCTGCTCGCCGGCGCGCATCAGCGCCAGTTCCACCTGGTCCTGGATATCCTCGATATGCAGGGTGCCGCCATCGGGCAGGCGGCGCTGGAAGGCCTCGACGATGGCCTGGCTGGCCTGGGCCACGAAGTCCCGAACCCGTGACGAGGTGCCGGCGTTGTCCCCCTCCACGGCGATAAAGGCCTTGGTCATGGCGACGGCGATCTTGCTGGCGTCGAAGGCGACCACGTCGCCGTTGCGCTTGATCACCCGCAGTTGCTGGGGGGCGGTCACGTTCACAGACGTCTTGCCGGGGGTAAGGGTGGTATCCATGGCGCCGTGTATCCCTGACGATGGTTGATGGATGATGCGAAATCGCGTCGACGCCGTGCGTTGAAAACCCGCGGGAAGCGGCGTCGTTGGCGCCCCGAGCGGGGCATTTGACAGTGGTGCCCCGAATTGCTAGGAGCACACCATCTTGTGGCGAGTCAGTAGGTGAGCACAAGATAGTGTGCTCCGTGGGTTTCATCAAGTGGATAACTTGTGTGTATCTTGTGACTCTTCTGGGGGCGGTTGGCGGGGGCGGCGAGGGAGGCGCTGGGGTGCGGTTTCGCGAGTAATTCAGATAACCCGTATTATCTTCCGCCTTC